>DATKAL010000309.1:0-2177 GCA_035498135.1 Anaeromyxobacter sp. | reverse complement strand
CCGCCTGCTCGCCCTGGCCCGCGAGCAGACCGGGCTCAAGGTGGTCACCGAGGTGATGGACGTCGAGACGCTGCCCATGGTGTGCGACTACGCCGACGTCCTCCAGATCGGCGCCCGGAACATGCAGAACTTCTCGCTGCTCAAGCAGCTCGGGACGCTGCGCAAGCCGGTGCTCCTGAAACGCGGCCCCTCCGCCACCATCAAGGAGTGGCTCATGGCCGCCGAGTACGTCCTCTCGCGCGGCAACTACCAGGTGGCCCTCTGCGAGCGCGGGATCCGGACCTTCGAGACCATGACCCGCAACACCCTCGACATCAACGCCGTCCCGGTCCTCAAGGCCCTCACCCACCTGCCCGTGGTGGTCGATCCCTCCCACGGGATCGGGCTGCGGGCGCACGTGGCGGCGGTGGCCCGGGCCGGGGTGGCGGCGGGGGCCGACGGCCTGATCGTCGAGGTGCACCCTCACCCGGAGAAGGCGCTCTCCGACGGCCACCAGTCCCTCACCCCTGCCGAGTTCGAGGGGCTCGTGGCCCAGGTGAGGGTGATCGGCAGCGCCCTCGGCCGACCGCTCTCCTCCTGAGCCCCACCGCCGAACCCCTCGCCGGCGCTCGACCTTCGCGGGCGGGTCGCCCCGGCCGGGTATGCGCCCGCTTGCCATCGGCCCGGGATGCGTTACCTGATCCCCATGAAGCCCGACAGCGAGAGCGTCGCCCGGATCCCGCCGCACGACTTCGTCCTGCCCGGCGGCTGTCTCCTCTGCGGGGGCGACCTCGACGTCCGCATGACCGCGGGCGGCGCGGCCAGCTACTGCAAGGCTTGCCGCTGGATGTCCCGGCCGCACCTGCGTCGGGAGGACGGGCAGGTCCAGGTCATCCACCCCGCCGGCGGCGTCGCGTAGCGGCCGGTTCGCGCCCCGCCGCGGTGGGGTTATCCTGGCCCACGTGTCCAAGGCCTTCACCAGCGAGGAGGCTCCCGACCTCGGCCCGGTGATCCCGCCGGTGCCCCGGCCGCGGCCGGGCGAGCTGCACCCGGTCACCCCGGAGGGCGCGGCCGAGCTCCGCGCCCGCCTCGAGCGGCTGCGCGCCGAGCGGGCCCGGACGGCGACGGAGGCGGAGCGGGCGCGGGCGGGGGAGCGGATCGCGGCCCTCGAGGCCACCCTCGCCGCCCAGGCCGTGAAGGAGCCCGAGCTCGGCGCCCGGGGCGAGGCCGGGTTCGGCGCCTGGGTGACGGTCGAGGACGAGGCGGGCGCGCGGCGGACCTGGCGGCTCGTCGGTCCGGACGAGGCCGACGCCCGCCGCGGCCTGGTGAGCGTGCGCGCCCCGCTCGGCCGGGCGCTCCTCGGCCGGCGCGCGGGAGAGACCGCCACCGTGGAGCGGCCGGACGGCCCGGCGGAGCTCGAGGTGAAGGACGTGCGCCGCACGGCGCCGTGAGGGGTCCCGGAGGAGCGACCATGCGCATCCTGCACACGATGATCCGGGTGGGCGATCTGGAGCGCTCGCTCGCCTTCTACACCGGGGTCCTGGGGATGAAGCTCCTCCGCCGGCAGGACTACCCCGACGGCCGCTTCACCAACGCCTTCGTCGGCTTCCGCCCCGAGGCCGAGGAGGCGGCCCTCGAGCTCACGCACAACTGGGACACGGCCCGCTACGACCTCGGCGGCGGGTTCGGCCACGTGGCGGTCGAGGTCCCCGACGCCCGGGCCGCCTGCGAGGAGATCACCCGGCGCGGCGGGAAGGTGGTCCGGCCGGCCGGCCCGATGAGGCACGGCACCACGGTCATCGCCTTCGTCGAGGACCCGGACGGCTACCGGATCGAGCTGATCGAGCGCCGGCCGGAGCGGTAGGCGGGCGCGCCCCGGCCGGGTGCCCCCGGGTGCCCGTTCCCGGCCGGGGGCCGTTGGTGGTCCCATCGCGTCGAGCGACCGGGGGGACCGGTGCAGCGCCTCTACCGCAAGCAGCACATCGTCACCTCGGTGGTGGCCGTCATCCTCGACGACCGCGACCGCGTGCTGCTCACCCGGCGGAGCGTGCCGCCCTTCCTCGGCCTGTGGGTGATGCCGGGGGGGAAGATCGGCCTCGGCGAGCCGATGCTCTCCGCGCTCCACCGGGAGGTGCGCGAGGAGGTGGGGATCGACGTCACGGTGGGTGCGCTGGTGGACGTGTTCGAGCACGTCACCC
>DATKAL010000308.1:0-8083 GCA_035498135.1 Anaeromyxobacter sp. | reverse complement strand
TTCGACGAGAACCGCCAGATCCCCGAGGCGCAGGTCCGCGCGATGCTCGAGGAGGTTCTCTCGTCGCCGCTCGTGCCGCGGGTCGCGGCGCTGATCGAGAGCCGGCTCGGCCGGCCGCTCGAGCCCTTCGACGTCTGGTACGCCGGCTTCCGCCCCGCCCCGAAGCAGAGCGAGGCCGAGCTGGACGCGCTCACCCGCGCCCGGTACCCGACCCCGGCCGCCTTCGCCGCGGCGCTCCCCGAGACGCTGCGGCGCCTCGGCTTCACCCCGGAGAAGGCGGCCTGGCTGGCGGCGCGGATCGAGGTCGATCCGGCGCGCGGCTCGGGCCACGCCCTCGGGGCCGGGCGCCGCTCCGACAAGGCCCACCTGCGCACCCGGGTCGGCCCGGCGGGGATGGACTACAAGGGCTTCAACATCGCGGTCCACGAGCTCGGGCACAACGTGGAGCAGACCTTCTCGCTCCAGGAGGTGGACTCGATCTTCCTCCAGGGGGTGCCCAACACCGCCTTCACCGAGGCGATCGCCTTCGTCTTCCAGGCGCGCGACCTCCAGGTGCTCGGGCTCCCCGGCCCGGACGAGGAGGCGCGCCGCCAGGTCGCCCTGAACGACCTCTGGGGCGCCTACGAGATCGCCGGGGTGGCGCTGGTGGACCTGGGGATGTGGCACTGGCTCTACGACCACCCCCAGGCCACCGCCGCCGAGCTGCGCGAGGCCACCCTCAAGATCGCCCGCGAGGTCTGGAACCGCTGGTACGCCCCGGTCTTCGGGGTGAAGGACGTGACCCTCCTCGCCATCTACTCGCACATGGTGAACGAGACCCTCTACCTGCCCGACTACCCGCTCGGCCACCTGATCCAGGCGCAGATCGAGGAGCACGTCGCCGCCCTGGCGCCCGAGGCGCTCGGGGCGGAGATCGAGCGGATGACCTCGCTCGGCTCGGTCGTCCCCGACGTCTGGATGAAGCACGCCACCGGCGCCCCGGTCTCCCCCCAGGCCCTGCTCCGCGCCGCCGACCGGGCGCTCGAGCCGGCGGGGCCCCCCGGCGCCCGCTAGCAGGGACGCCGGGCGACCGGGTCCGCTCGGAACCCGCGCGGCGAAAGCCGCGCCCGCGCGACGGCGCGCGGTGATCGAGGATCGCGAACCGTGATCTAGGGTGGGCCGTAGGAGGGCATCTCCGCCTCCACCAGCGCCTGGGCCTCCGCCCGCGGGCCGACGAAGCAGCGGCTCGCGCCGGGCGCGTCGTCGTAGACGAAGACCGCCCCGCAGCCCATGAAGGTGGGCTCGAACTCGGCCCAGTCGACCTCGCGGACCCCGCCCGCCGGGAAGCTCACCGTCACCACGAGCCTTCCGCTCGCCTCCTCGCGGCCCGGCCGCGCCCCCCGGCCCTCGGCCCAGCGCCGGATCTCGACGATGTCCTGGGTGGTGCGCAGCATCCGGTCCTCCCTGGCCGTGACCCGGCGGGCCGACCCTCCGCCCATAGGCAGGCGGGGGCGGCAGGTCAAGGCCTGCGCTATGCTGCCGGCGCGTGAGCCCCGCCGCCCGCGCCCTCGCCGCGCTCCTCCTCGCCGCCCCGTCCCTCGCCGGGGCCGCCTCCTTCGACGGGACGCAGCGGATCGACGCCTACAACGGCCTGGTGATCTCCTTCAGCCGGGTGACCGGGCTCGCCGGGGCCTACGTCGGGGTGGCCGAGGGCCAGGACGGCGCGGTCTTCAACCCCGCGGCCACCGCGCACCGGGAGCGGAACCTCGACCGCGACTGGGACTGGGACTTCGTCCTCAACTGGCTCCTCCCCGGGACCAGCCTCCAGCGGGAGGACCTGGGGAACGAGGGGCGCGTCGATCCCGGCCTCTCCTCGCGCGACAGCATCCAGGCCGGGCTCGAGCTCGAGCTCGGCCGGCTCGGCCTGGGGATCCTGGTGCGCGGCTGGGTGCTCACCGCCCCCGGGACGGCCGGGGACCAGCTCCTCCTCTCGACCCAGGACGTGGCGCTCTCGGCAGGGTGGTCGTTCCTCCACGACTCGCTGGTGGTGGGGGCCGACATCGCCGCGGCGGCGGGGACGGTCGGGTACCAGCCCGCCGGCGCGGGGCTCTCCAAGGTGGGGTACGGCTCCACCTCGCACCTCCGGGCGGGCGCCCTCTGGAAGCCTCGAGGCGCCAGCTGGCGCCTCGGGCTGCTCCTCGACCCCGGCCAGACCGTGGGCCCCAAGCACCCGGACGACTCCCTCCCGGGCGTGGCCATCCCCCGCGCCTTCGCCTTCCCCGCGATCATCTCGGTGGGTGGCTCGCTCCTCCTCGGCCGCAACGCCCACCTCTACAACGAGCCGCCGCCGGTGGAGCGGCGCGACCACCCCGAGCTCGGGCCCCCCCGCGCCTTCGAGCCGGGCGGGACCGAGCCGGTGATGGTCAGCGCGCAGCTCGACCTCGTCGGGGCCACGCCCGGGGCGGTGTCCTCGCGGTCCTTCCTCCACCAGCAATCCGAGGAGGCGGTGCCCTCGGGCGCCCACCCCTCGCTCGAGCCGCACCTGGGCGTGGAGTGGACCGCCATCGACCGCTGGCTGGTGGTGCGCGGCGGGACCTACGTGGAGCCGTCCCGGCTGGGCGCCTCGCCCCGGGGCCACGCCACGCTGGGCGCCCAGACCCGGGTCCCGCTCGCCTCCTGGCTCGACCTGCGCCTCTCCTTCGCCGCCGACCTCGCCCCGCGCTTCGCCAACGTCTCCCTCGGGCTCGGCTTCTGGCACGACCTCACGCCGCGCCCGCCCCCTGCCGCCCCGGCGGCCGATCATGGCTCGTGAGCGCGAGGCCGCTGCGCCGCCGCCCCGCCCGCGCCGGTCGCTGTTCGACGCCTACCTGATGGTCGACTGGAGCGCCGCCAGCGGGCCGACGGGGAGGGTCCCCCGGCACGACGCGGTCTGGGTGGCCGAGGCGCGGTGGGGCGGGCGCGCACTCCGCTTCGAGGCGGAGCGCTACTTCCCGACCCGCCGCGCCTGCGTCGAGCACCTCGCGGCCCGCCTCGAGGCGCACCTCTCCCGCGGGCGGACCGTCCTCGCCGGCTTCGACTTCCCCTTCGGCTTCCCCGCCGGGCTGGCGCGGGCGCTCGGGCTTCGCGCCCCCGGCTGGAGGGCGATCTGGCGGCTGCTCCGGAGCCCCGCCTCCCACCTGCCGGGCGCACCCGAGAACCGGTACGCCGCCGCCGACAACCGGAACAACCGCTTCGCGGTGGCGGCGGCCGTCAACCGGGCGGCGCAGGGCGGCGAGCGGGGCCGGGCCGGACCGTTCTTCGGCTGCCCGCGGCGGGAGGAGACCGCCTGGCTCGGGCAAGCGCGGCCGACCTTCCCGGTCGCGGCGGCGCGAGGCGCGCGGCTCTCCTGCTGGCGGAGCACGGACGAGGCCCTGCGCCGCGCGGGGCTCTCGCCGCTCAGCCCGTGGTGGGTGCTGGGGGGCGGGGCGCCGACCGTGGGGGGCCAGGCGCTGGTGGGGATCCCGGCGGTGGCCGAGCTGGCCGAGCGCCTCGACGGCCGGGCCCGGATCTGGCCGCTCGAGACCGGCTTCGCGCCGCCGCCGAGCGGCGCGGCGCGGGCGGTGCTCGCCGAGATCTGGCCCGGCCTGGTGAACGATCGGCTCGAGCAGGGGCTCGTGCGGGACGCCGCCCAGGTCAGGGCGATGGCGCGCTGGGCGGCGGGCGCGGACGCGGACGGGACCCTCCGCCGGCTCCTCGCCGCGCCGCCCGGCCTCGGCGGGGCCGACCTCGCCGCCTGCCTGTCGGAGGAGGGCTGGACCCTCGGGGCCGGGCCGGGGCCGCGCCCGGGGACGGGCCGCGGCGGAAGCGCTACTCGCGGAAGACGAGGATCCGGCCGCGCCGCGAGTCGGCCACGTAGGCGGCGCCCCGCGCGTCCACCACCACCACCCGCCCGCCCTCGGCCGCCGGCGCGCTCCAGAGGCGGGTGAGCCCCCCCGCCTCGCCCGCCTCCGCCACGGTGAGGGTTCCCGCTCGCCCGGCGGCGGCGTAGACCCTGTGGCGCGACGCGAGGAGGTCGATGTTGTCCACCCCGGCGCCCACCTCCAGCCGGCCGAGCACCTTCCCCTCCCCGGCCGCGTCCAACGCCACGATCGCCGTCGTGCAGGCCACGAAGAGCTGGCGCCGGCCGGCGTCGAGGGCGAGCCCGCGCGGCCCGTCCGGCCCGCAGCCGGGGCTGAAGCGCGCGACCACCGCCCGCCGGCGCACGTCGATCGCCAGCGTCCGGTCCTCCTCCTCCTGGTTCGTGTAGAAGAGCCCCCGCTCCGCGTCCACCGCGTAGCCCTCGGGGTGCTCCACGGGGATCCGCCCCGCGAGCCTCGGGGCCCCACCGTCCCGGGCGTCGAGGATGGCGATCGCCCCGTCGCGCGGCGTGGTCACCCAGACCTCGCGGGTGGTGGCGACCCAGGCGACGCCGTCCGGGGGCGAGGGGAGCGCGACGCAGCCCTTCCGCTCGAGCGTGCGCGCGTCGATCGCGCAGACCTGGGCTCCCGCCCGGTCGCCCACGTAGGCGTAGCCGTCGCCGATGCCGACGGCGCTCGGGCCGATCTCGCGCTCCCGCCCGTCGCGCCCCTTCACCGTGGCGGTGTCAAAGCCGGCCACCGCGGTGACGGCGCCGGTCCGGGCGTCGATCACGTCCACCCGGCCGGTGTTTCCGGCCGGAACCCAGACGCGCTCGTGGACCGGGTCGTAGGCGAGGTAGTCCATCGCCACCGGCGGCCCGCCGGGCAGCGGGATCGAGACCGGGACGGGGGCCGCGGCGAGGACGAGGGGCAGGAGGAGCATGGCGCCGAACCTACGCCCTGCCGGTGCTCCCTGGGAACGGCGCGCCCCCGGAGGGCGCTCTCACCCCACGCGGCGGACCTGGCCCAGCGCACCGCGCCCTCGCCGGACCCGCGCCCGCCCGCCGACTACAGCGCCAGCCAGGCGGCGAGCGCCAGGCCGGCCATCCCGAGGGCGAGCCGCGCCGCCCCGTGCACCGCCGCGCGCCCGCCCCGGTGCAGCCCTCCCCCCGGCCGGGCGCGGATCGCCTCGCCGCGCAGGCCCCGCACGCCGTTCCGCGCCAGGGCGAGGGAGAGGAGCGCGCCCGAGGCGATCACCAGGTGGAGGAGGATGGCGCGGGCGAGGGCAGGCGTCAGGGGGGCGCCAGCATGGCACCGGGCGCGTACCCCTCGCCGCCCGGTCCCTGCGCGCGAGCGCGCCTTCCCCCTTGCGCGCCGGCCCGGGCGGCGCTGGGATCCGGGCATGCACCTCTTCTCCCCGCTCCCGCTCCGCTCGGTCGCCCTCCGCAACCGGATCGCCGTCTCCCCCATGTGCCAGTACTCGGCCACCGAGGGGCGAGCGAGCGACTGGCACCTCGTGCACCTGGGGGCGCGCGCCGCCGGCGGAGCCGGGCTGGTGCTCGCCGAGGCCACCGCGGTCGAGGCGCGGGGGCGGATCTCGCCCGCCGACCTCGGCCTCTGGGATGATGGCCAGATCGAGCCGCTCGCCCGGATCGTCCGGTTCGTCGAGGGGCAGGGGGCGGCGGCCGGCGTCCAGCTCGCCCACGCCGGTCGGAAGGGCTCCACCCGGCCGCCCTGGGACGGCGGCACCGCGGTCCCCGCGGCCGAGGGGGGCTGGACGCCGGTGGCGCCGAGCGCGGTCGCCTTCGCCGAGGGCTCCCCCACCCCGGCCGCCCTGGACGAGGCCGGGATCGCGGCGGTGATCGCCGCCTTCGTCGCCGCCGCTCGCCGCGCGCGCGCCGCCGGCTTCCGGGTGATCGAGCTCCACGCCGCCCACGGCTACCTGGTGCACCAGTTCCTCTCGCCGCTCTCGAACCGCCGTACCGACCGGTGGGGCGGGAGCTTCGAGAACCGCACCCGGCTGGCCCGCGAGCTGGTGGCGGCGGTCCGGCGGGAATGGCCGGAGCCGCTCGCCCTGCTGGTCCGGATCTCCGCCACCGACTGGGTCGAGGGCGGGTGGAGCGTGGAGGAGTCGGTCGAGCTGGCGCGCGGCCTCCGCGGGGCGGGCGTCGACCTGGTGGACGTGTCGTCGGGCGGCCTGGTGGCGACGGCGAAGGTCCCGGCCGGCCCCGGCTATCAGGCCGGGTTCGCCGAGCGGATCCGGCGCGAGGCCGGCGTCCCCACGGGCGCGGTGGGGATGATCACCTCCCCGGAGCAGGCGGACCATGTGGTCCGCTCCGGCCAGGCGGACCTGGTCCTGCTCGCCCGGGAGCTCCTGCGCGACCCCCACTTCCCGCTGCGGGCCGCGAAGGCGCTCGGGCAGGAGGGGCCCTGGCCCCGCCAGTACCTCCGGGCCCGGTAGCGGCCCAGGCTAGCCACGCGACCGCGGGCGGTGCGAGGATTCGGGCCATGCGGATCGGCCGCTACGACCTCTCGACCCTGGTGGACGCCCGCTTCGGCCTGGACGGCGGGGCGATGTTCGGGATCGTCCCGCGGCCGCTCTGGGAGCGGCAGGCCGCGCCCGACGCCCGGAACCGGATCCCGCTCGTCTCCCGCTGCCTCGTGGCGGTGGACCGCGACGCCGGCCGCGTCATCCTGGTGGACGACGGCATGGGCGACAAGTGGAGCGCCAAGCAGCTCGACATCTACGCGGTGGACCGGACCGGGCTGGGGGTCGACGCCGGCCTGGCCCGCCTCGGCCTGGAGCGCGCCGACGTTACCGACGTCCTCCTCACCCACCTGCACTTCGACCACGCGGGCGGCACCACCCGCCGCGGCGCCGACGGCCGCCTCGAGCTCTCCTTCCCCCGCGCCGTCCACCACGTCCAGCGCCGGGCCTGGCAGCAGGCGCACGACCCCTCGGAGCGGGACCGGGGCAGCTTCCTGGAGGAGGACTTCGACCTGCTCGCCCACTCCGACCTGCTCCACCTGGTCGAGGGCGAGGCGGCGCTCTTCCCGGACGTGGACCTGATGGTCTCCGAGGGCCACACGGAGGCCCAGCAGCTGCCGCGCTTCCGGGGGGACGGCGCCAAGGTGGTCTTCTGCGGGGACGTGATCCCGACGCACGTCCACCTCCGTCCGAGCTGGGGGATGGCCTACGACCTCCGCCCTCTCGTCGCCCTGGAGGAGCGGAAGGTGCTCCTCGCCGAGGCGCTCGGCGACGACGGGATCCTCCTCTTCGAGCACGACCCGGCCATGGCCGGCTGCCGGCTGCGCGAGGAGGACGGCCGCCCGGTCTTCCGCGAGGCGGTCGAGCTCTAGGCCCTCCGCGCCGCGCGCTGGCGTTCGCTCCCCGCCTCGGGTACGGAAGGGCCATGGACGAGCGGAAGGTGAGGGTCTCGCGCCGGGGCGCGGAGCGGCTGGAGCGCGGGCACCTCTGGATCTACCGGGCCGACGTGGAGGGGATCCCGGGCGGCCTGGAGCCCGGGGACCCGGTGGCGGTGGTGGACGGCCGCGGGCGCTTCCTGGGGAAGGCCTTCTGGTCGGCGCGCTCCAAGATCGCCCTCCGCCTCCTGACCCGCGACGAGGTCCCGATCGACGAGGCCTTCCTCGCCACCCGCCTCTCCGAGGCGATCGCGCTCCGGGCCCTGGCCTTCGGCGACGAGCCCGCGGTCCGGCTGGTCCACGGCGAGGGGGACCTCCTCCCCGGCGTGGTCGCCGACCGCTACGGCGACGTGGCGGTGCTCCAGACCCTCATCCCGGCCACCGACCGCCGCAAGGGGCTCCTGGCCGAGCTGCTGGCGAGCGCCCTCGGGCTCCGCGCGGTGGTGGAGCGAAACGACGTGCGCGTCCGGGAGCTGGAGGGGCTGCCGCTCACCAAGGGGGTCCTGCGCGGCCCGGAGCCGGGGCCGATGGAGTACCGCGAGGGCGACGTCCGGATGAAGCTGGACGTCCTCGGCGGGCAGAAGACCGGCGCCTTCCTCGACCAGCGCGAGAACCACCTGCGCGCCGGCCAGTACGCCACGGGCCGGTGCCTCGACTGCTTCAGCTACGCGGGAGGGTTCGCGCTCCAGCTCGCCCGGCGGGCGGAGCGGGTGACGGCGGTGGAGATGCAGGCCCCGGCGGCCGCCCTGCTCCGGGAGAACGCCGCCCTCAACCGGGCGGAGAACCTGGAGGTGGTGGAGGCCAAC
>DATKAL010000307.1:0-8120 GCA_035498135.1 Anaeromyxobacter sp. | reverse complement strand
CTTGTGCGCCCGGAGCACGCGGTACGGGTGCGCGCCGCCGCCCTCGAAGTAGAGGACCGTGTCGACCATGTGCTCGAGGACCCGCGGCCCGGCGATGGCCCCATCCTTGGTCACGTGGCCGACCAGGAAGACCGGCGTCTCGGTGGTCTTGGCGAAGGCCATGAAGCGCCCCGCCGTCTCGCGGATCTGGGTCACCGTCCCGGGCGCACTCGGCAGCTCCGACAGGTATTGCGTCTGGATGGAATCGATGGCCACGGCGGCGGGCGCGAGCCCCTCGGCCACCCGCAGGACCTTCTGCGCGTCGGTCTCGGCGAGCACCCGGAGGTTCTCCGCGGCGACCCCGAGCCGGTCGGCCCGGAGCTTCACCTGGCGGGCCGACTCCTCGCCGGAGACGTAGAGCAGTGGGCGGTCGGGGGTGGCGCGGGCGAGCCGGTCGAGGGCGGCGAGGAGCAGGGTGGACTTGCCGATCCCCGGGTCGCCGCCCAGGAGGACGAGGGCCCCGGGGACGACGCCGCCCCCCAGCACCCGGTCCAGCTCGCCGATCCCGGTGCGGAGCCGCTCCTCCTCCCGCGCCTCCAGGTCCCGGAGCGGGAGCGGGCGGACCGAGCCGCTCGTCCCCCAGCCCCGGGGCGGCTGGCCGGGGCGCGCCGGGGCGGCCGCGACCTCCTCCTGCATGGTGTTCCACTTCCGGCAGGACGGGCACTGGCCCAGCCACTTGGGGCTGGAGTGCCCGCACTCGGCGCAGGCGTAGACGGTCCTCGGCTGTCCGCTGGCGCGGGCCACCGCCGGAAGGTGGCACGCCGCTCCGACACGCCTGTCGCCCTCGGGAAATACCCGATGACATCCTCGCGGGTTACCCCCGGACCGGCCAATGTCAACCGAATGTCCGGCACCCGGTTGACGATTGGATCCGGGCTGGTATGGTGCCGGCCCATGTGCGAGACCGCGAAGACCCTCCCCCCAGGCATCGAGCCCATCTCCGGCGAGGAGGCCCGCCGCCTCATCCACCACACCTCGGGAGCCGCGCTCGAGGCGCTCTTGGATCGCGCCGACGCGATCCGGCGCGCCGTCCACGGCGATGAGGTGAACCTCTGCGGGATCACCAACGCCAAGAGCGGCCACTGCCCGGAGAACTGCGGGTTCTGCTCGCAGTCGGCCCACTTCAAGGACGCCGAGGCGCCGGCCTATCCGCTGGTCTCGGCGGGGGAGATCGTGGAGCAGGCGAAGCACGCCGAGCGGGCCGGGGCGCGCGAGTTCTCCATCGTCACCAGCGGGACCCGGGTCTCCCGGGAGGCGGAGCTCGCCACCCTCGAGGAGGCGGTCCGGCGGCTCCGGGCCGAGACCGCCGTCGAGCCCTGCGCCTCACTGGGCCTGATGCACGAGCCCGAGCTCCGGCGCCTCAAGGCGGCCGGGCTCATGCACTACCACCACAACCTCGAGACCGCCCGGAGCTTCTTCGACAACGTCTGCACCACCCACACCTTCGACGAGCAGCTCGAGACCATCCGGGCGGCGAAGGGGCTCGGGCTCAAGCTCTGCACCGGCGGGATCCTGGGGATGGGCGAGACCGCCGAGCAGCGGGTGGAGTTCGCCGAGACCATCCGCGACCTGGGCGTCGACTGCGTGCCGGTGAACTTCCTCAACCCGCGCCCGGGCACCCCCATGGCCCAGGTGAAGGCGATCACCGCGGGGGAGTGCCTGGCGGCGCTGGCGGTGTTCCGGCTGATGATGCCCACCGCCCACATCTTCGTGATGGGCGGGCGCGAGGTGAACCTGGGCGAGGATCAGAAGCGCATCTTCCGCGCCGGGGCGAACGGGACGATGGTGGGGAACTACCTCACCAGCGCCGGCCGGGCCCCCGACCAGACGGTGGGGATGGTGGAGGGGCAGGGGCTCCGGCTCCGCCCGCCCGACACCGGGAAGCCGTGGGCCTACGACGGGCACGCCCCGCACGACGCCGACTGGAACGTCCGCGCCGCGGAGCAGCGGCGGCGGGCGCTGCCGGTGGTGCGGTGATCGCCACCGGGTCCCCCCGCGAATGAGCCGCCGGGCGCTGGACTGGGTCCCGGCGGAGCTGGACGCGCTCTCCGCCAGGGGGTTGCGGCGCTCGCTCGAGCCGCTCGGCTCGGCGCAGGGGCCGGTGGTCGAGGTGGAGGGGCGGACCCTCGTCAACCTCTGCTCCAACGACTACCTGGGGCTGGCCGGCGATCCCCGGCTCCGGCGCGCCGCCGCCCTGGCGGCCGAGCGGGAGGGGGCGGGGAGCGGAGCGGCCCGG
Source organism: Anaeromyxobacter sp. (assembly GCA_035498135.1). GTDB lineage: Bacteria > Myxococcota > Myxococcia > Myxococcales > Anaeromyxobacteraceae > Anaeromyxobacter. The sequence continues at coordinate 5,845 of DATKAL010000307.1, read as the reverse complement.
CTGGTGGCGGGCGATCTCCCGGTCCACCGCGCCCTGGAGCGCGCCCTCGCGGCCTGGAAGGGGACGGAGGCGGCCCTCCTCTTCAACTCCGGCTATCACGCCAACGCCGGCGTCCCCCCGGCGCTGGTGGGGCGCGACGACGCCGTCTTCTCCGACGTCCTCAACCACGCCTCGATCGTGGACGGCTGCCTCCTCTCCCGCGCCGAGCTGCAACGGTACGCTCACGGCGACGCCGGGGAGCTGGAGGCGCTCCTCGCCCGGAGCAAGGCCCGCCGGAAGCTGGTGATCACCGACGCGATCTTCTCGATGGACGGCGACGCCGCCCCGCTGCGCGACCTGGCCGACGCCTGCGACCGCCACGGGGCGATGCTCTACGTGGACGAGGCCCACTCGGCCGGCGTGCTCGGGCCGACCGGTGCGGGGCTGGCCGAGGCGGAGGGGCTCTCCGGCCGGGTGGACGTGCACATGGGGACGCTGGGGAAGGCCCTGGGCGCGTTCGGCGCCTACGTCGCCGGGACGCGGCCGCTGGTGGACCTGCTCGTCTCCCGCGCCCGGACCTTCGTCTTCACCACCGCGCTGCCGCCCGCCGCCTGCGGCGCGGCCCTGGCCGCCCTGGAGATCGTCCGGGCGGAGCCGGAGCGGCGCGCCCGGCTCCTGGCGCTCGTCGCCCGGATGAAGGCCGGCCTCTCGCGCCTCGGGTTCGACGTCGCCCGGGTGGTCTCGCCCATCTTCCCGGTGGTGCTCGGGACCGAGGCGCGGGCCCTGGCCGCGGCGAAGGCCCTGCGCGAGCGCGGGTTCTTCGTGCGCGCCATCCGGCCCCCCACCGTGCCCCGCGGGACGAGCCGGCTGCGGGTGGCGCTCTCCGCCGGCCACCAGGAGGGGCAGGTGGACACGTTCCTCGGCGCCCTGGCCGAGGTCCTGCCGACGCTCCCGCCCCCGGCGCCGTGACGCGGGAGGCCGTTCACGCGGCGATCCCGGCGGCCCGCTCGGCCCCGGGGAGCTGGCGCCTCCGCCAGAGGAAGTAGATGGCCGGGTAGACCAGGAGCTCCAGGAGGAAGCTGGTCACCAGCCCGCCCACCATGGGGGCGGCGATCCGCTTCATGAGGTCCGCGCCGGTGCCGGTGGACCACATGATGGGGAGGAGGCCGAGCATGGCGGCGAAGACGGTCATCGCCTTGGGCCGGACCCGCTTCACCGCCCCGTGGATGATCGCCTCGACCAGGTCGCCCTCGGTCCGCAGCAGCCCCTTCCTCCGGTACTCGTCGTGGGAGAGGTCGAGGAAGAGGAGCATGAAGACGCCGGTCTCGGCGTCGAGCCCCATGAGCGCGATGAGCCCGACCCAGACGGCGATCGACACGTTGTAGCCGAGCAGCCAGAGGAGCCAGACCGCCCCCACCGCGGAGAAGGGGACCGCCAGCATGACGATGCTCGCCTTGAAGGCGCTCCGGGTGTTCAGGTAGAGGAGCCCGAAGATCAGCACCAGGGTGAGGGGGAGGATGAGCTTCAGCCGCTCCTTCACGCGGAGCATGTTCTCGTACTGGCCGCTCCAGGTCATCGAGTAGCCGGTGGGGAGGGGGACGGCGGCCGCCACCGCCTTCTTCGCCTCGGTGACGTAGCTGCCGACGTCGATCTTCGAGGTGTCGAAGTCGACGTAGACGTAGCCGGCGAGGAGCCCGTTCTCGTCGCGGATCATCGAGGGGCCCTGGGCGAGCACCACGTCGGCGATCTCCTCCATGGGGATCTGCCCCTGGCCGATGGGGAGGGGGAGGAGCACGCGCCGGAGGGCGGAGAGGTCCTCGCGGTAGTCGCGGGCGTAGCGGACGTTGATCCCGTAGCGCTCCCGTCCCTCGACGGTGGTGCTCTGGTTGTCACCGCCCACCGCGGTCATCACCATGGTGTTGGCGTCGTCCACCGAGAGGCCGTAGCGGGCGAGCTGGTCGCGCTTCAGGACGAAGTCGAGGAAGTAGCCGCCCGCCACGCGCTCGGCGTAGGCGCTGCGCGTGCCCGGGACGCGGGAGACGGCCGCCTCGGTGTCCCGCGCGACCTTCTCGATGGTGGCCAGGTCCGCCCCCATGATCTTGATGCCGATGGGGGTGCGGATGCCGGTGGAGAGCATGTCCAGCCGCCCCTTGATGGGCATGGTCCAGGCGTTGGAGATGCCGGGGAGCTGGAGGGCGGCGTTCATCTCGGTCTCGAGGTCCTCCTGGCGGATCCGGTCGCGCCAGAAGGGACGGAGCACCGCCTTGAGCCAGCCGGGGGCCCAGGGCGAGTACCAGCGCGGCGTCTCCCGCCACTCCGCCTCGGGCTTCAGGATGACGGTGGTCTCCATCATCGTGAAGGGGGCGGGGTCGGTGGAGGTCCCGGCGCGCCCCGCCTTGCCGAAGACGCGCTCCACCTCGGGGAAGGTGCGGAGGATCTTGTCCTGGAGCTGGAGGGCCTTCTGCGCCTCGGCCACGGACATGCCCGGCTCGACCGCGCTCGGCATGTAGAGGATGGTCCCCTCCCGGAGCGGGGGCATGAACTCGGAGCCGAGCTTCAGGTAGGCGGGGACGGTGGTGAGGACCACCAGGACGCTCACCGCGATGGTCGCCCTGGCGTGGCGGACCACGAAGCGGCAGGGGCGCTCGTAGAGCCGGTGGAGGAGCCGGGAGATGGGGTGGCGCTCCTCCGGGTGGTACCTGCCCACCAGCGTCCGGGTGGCGAGGGAGGCGAGGAGGCGGGGGCGGAACCGAAACGGCTCGATCCGGGCGAACATCATGCGCAGCGCCGGGTCGAGGGTGATGGCGAGGACGGCGGCGATCGCCATCGCCAGGTTCTTGGAGAAGGCGAGGGGGCGGAAGAGCCGGCCCTCCTGGTCCACCAGGGTGAAGACCGGGAGGAAGGCGACGGCGATCACCAGGAGGGAGAAGAAGACCCCCGGGCCGACCTCGAGCAGGGCCTCGAGCCGGACCGCATGGAAGTCGCCCTTCTTCCCCTCCTCGATCCAGCGGTGGATCTTGTTGTAGGCGTTCTCCACCTCGACGATCGCCCCGTCCACCAGGACGCCGATGGAGATGGCGATCCCGGCGAGCGACATGAGGTTCGCGTTCAGTCCCATGAAGTACATGGGGATGAAGGCCAGGGCGACCGAGACCGGGATGGTGACGATGGGGATGATGGCCGAGGGGACGTGCCAGAGGAAGACGAGGACGATGATCGAGACGATCACGATCTCCTCGACCAGCTTGTCCTTGACGGTCTCGATCGCCCGGTCGATGAGCTCGGAGCGGTCGTAGGTGGTGATCACCTCGACGCCCCCGGGGAGGGAGGGCTTCACCTCCTCGAGCTTGGCCTTGACCCGCTGGATCACGTTCAGGGCGTTCTCCCCCTGGCGCATCACCACGATCCCGCCCACCACGTCGCCCTGGCCGTCGAGGTCGGCCACCCCGCGGCGCATCTCCGGGCCGAGGGCCACGGTGGCCACGTCCTTCACCTTGACCGGCGTGCCGCCCTCGGCCCGCAGCACCAGGTTCTCGAGGTCGGCGATCCCCTTCACGTAGCCGCGACCCCGCACCATGTACTCGCGGCCGGAGAGCTCCATCAGGCGACCGCCCACGTCGGCGTTGCCCCGCCGGACCGCCTGGATCACCGCCTCGATGGGGAGCTTGTAGGCGGCGAGGGCGTTGGGGTTGACGGTGATCTGGTACTGACGGACCTGGCCGCCCACCGTGGCCACCTCCGAGACCCCGGGGACGCTCTGCACGGCGTAGCGGAGGAACCAGTCCTGGTAGGAGCGGAGCTCGTCGGAGGCGTGGCGGCCGGTCCGGTCGACCAGGGCGTACTGGAAGACCCAGCCGACGCTGGTCGCGTCCGGGCCGAGCTCGGTCTGCACGTCCTTGGGGAGCTGGGGCTGGATCTTCGACAGGTACTCGAGGACGCGGCTCCGCGCCCAGTACATGTCGGTCCCGTCCTCGAAGATCACGTAGACGTAGGAGAAGCCGAAGTCCGAGAAGCCGCGGATCGCCTTCACCCGCGGGGCGCCCAGGAGCGCTGCGGTGATGGGGTAGGTGACCTGGTCCTCGAGGATGTCGGGGCTCCGGTCCCACTTCGAGTAGACGATCACCTGGGTGTCGGAGAGGTCGGGCAGGGCGTCGAGCGGGATGTTCCGCATCGTCCACCAGGCGCCGGCCAGGGCCACCAGGGTGGCCGCCACCACCGCGTACTCGTTCTCCGCGGAGAACCGGATGATCCGCCTGATCATGGCTTGGCCGAGGCGGCGGGGGCGCCGGCGGCGGCGCGCGCGGGGGCGGCCGGCGGCGTCCCCGCGTCGAGCGCGGCCAGGGAGGCCCGCAGCCGGGACTCGGAGTCGATGAGGAAGTTCGCCCGGGTGACCACCCGCTCCCCCTCCGACACGCCGGAGATCACCTCGGTGAACTGCCCGTCGGAGTCCCCCAGCTTCACCTCGCGCGGCTGGAACCTGCCCTCGCCCAGCGAGATGAAGACCACGCTCTTGGTCCCGGAGTCGATCACCGCGTCGGCCGGGATCCGGAGCGCCTGCCGGGCGTTCCCCTGGAGGACCACCTCCCCGAACATCTCCGGCTTGAGCTCGCCGCCCGGGTTGGGGAACTCGAGCCGCACGCTCACCGTGCGGGTCTTCGGATCGAGGAGCGGATCGACGAAGGTCACCCGCCCGTGGAAGGCGCGGCCGGGATAGGCCTTGAGGGTGAGCGAGGCCGGCATCCCCACCTTCACGTGGCGGAGCTCGCCCTCGTAGACGTCGGCCAGCACCCAGACCCGGGTGAGGTCGACGATCTCGATGGGCGTGTCCCCGGCGACGAGGCGGGCCCCGTCCACCGCGTCCTTCCTGGTGATCACCCCGCTCGCCGGGGCGAAGAACATGACGTCCTTGGACGGCCGCCCCTCGCGCTGGATCCGGGCGAGCTCGCTCTCCGGGACGTCCCAGAGCTCGAGCTTCCGCCGCGCCGCGGCCACCAGCTCGTCGCCGTCGTTGCCCCGCGCCCCGCCGGAGCGCAAGCCGTCGCGAGTCCGGACCGCGAGCAGGTACTCCTCCTGGGCGGCCACCAGCTCCGGGCTGTAGAGGCAGAAGATGGGATCGCCCTTCTGGATCGCCATCCCCACGAAGTTGTTGTGGGCGTTGGAGACGAAGCCCGAGACCTTCACGTTCATCCGGTGGACGCGGACCTCGTCGATCGCCACCTTCCCCACCGTGCGCCACCCGGCGGCCACCTGGCCCCGCTCCACCGGCGCGGTGGTGAGGCCGATGAGCTGCTGCCGCGAGGGATCGATGTCCACCGTGGCGAGCCCCTCGACCGGCGGGGCGGCCCCGACCTCGTCCGAGTAGACGGGCAGGTAGTCCATCCCCATCTCGTCCTTCCGCGGCGCGGGGGAGGTCTGCTTCGGGTCCATGGGCGAGCGGTAGAAGAGCACCTTCCGCTCCGCCTTCTGGCCGCCCCCCGCCGCGCCGCCCTCCACCTTCACCAGCTTCATCCCGCAGATCGGGCAGTCGCCCGGGTGATCCTGGACGATGGTGGGGTGCATCGGGCACTGGTACTGGGGCTTCCACTCGGCGGCGGCTCCCTTCCCCGGTCCGGCCGCCACCTTCACGAGCTTCATCCCGCAGATCGGGCAGTCGCCCGGGTGGTCCTGGACGACGCTCGGGTGCATGGGGCACTGGTACTGCTCCTTGGCGGCGGCCTCGGCGGCCGGGGCGCCGCCCGCCGGGGCGGGGCGGTGCAGGAGCGTGCTCGCGCCCAGGCCCAGCGCCCCGGCGGCCACCGCGACCGCGAGCAGGGTGCCGGCGCCGAAGCGGCGGGGGGAGGGCTTCGCCGGGGCGGGATTCTCGGGG
>DATKAL010000306.1:0-7383 GCA_035498135.1 Anaeromyxobacter sp. | reverse complement strand
CCGCCCGGGCGCCGCGGCTCGACGGCACGCGTGCCGGGGGGCCGCGGGTCGTCTACTTCCCGAGCTGCGTGGCCCGGACCATGGGGCCGGCGGTCGGGGATCCGGAGGGGATCGAGGTCCACCGCGCGATGCTCTCCCTGATGGGCAAGGCCGGGTTCCAGGTGGTCTTCCCCGAGGGGATGGAGGGGCTCTGCTGCGGCATGCCCTTCGAGTCGAAGGGCTGGCCGGCGCAGGCCGACGCCAAGAGCCGGGAGCTCGAGGCGGCGCTCCTCGCGGCGAGCGAGGGCGGGCGCCACCCGATCGTCTTCGACACCAGCCCCTGCGTCTACCGGATGCGGAAGGCGACCGCCGGGCGCCTCGCGATCCTCGACCCGGTCGAGTTCCTCCACGCCCAGGTGCTGCCCCGGGTGACCCTGGCCCGGGTCCCCGGGCCGATCGCCCTCCACGTCCCCTGCAGCGCGGTGAAGCTCGGCCTCACCGAGACCTTCCGGGCGGTGGCCGGCGCCTGCGCCGAGCAGGTCGTCCTCCCCCGCGAGATCGGCTGCTGCGGCTTCGCCGGCGACCGGGGCTTCACCCACCCCGAGCTCAACGCCTCGGCGCTCGCCCCGCTCCGGGCCGCCCTGCCCGCGGGCTGCGCCGCGGGGGTCTCCTCCAGCCGGACCTGCGAGATCGGCCTCTCGCTCCACGCCGGCATCCCCTACCGCCCCCTGGCGTGGCTGGTGGACCGCTGCGCCACCGCCCGGGAGGCCCCGCGCCCCACCGGGGAGCGTCCCCAACCCCTCGACCAAGCGGCATCATGACACCCGTCCCGAAGAGGCCGTCGCCGTCCCCAGGCTCACCACCCGCTCGAGCGTGAGGTTCGCGCATGTACCAGCAGAACTACGATCCGCTGGGCAACGTCTTCCTCTCCACCCTCCTCGCCGCCGTCCCCATCCTCGTCCTCCTCTACTTCATCGCCCTCCACCCGCACCGCGACGAGACCGGCCGCAAGCACCTCGGGATCGCCGCCCCCTTCGCCGCCTTCTACGGCGTGCTGGCCGCCTTCCTCGTCACCTGCGTCGGCTTCCGGATGCCGCTCCCCAGCGCCTTCTCGGCCTTCGGCTTCGGCGTGTTCTCCGGGTTCCTCGGGATCATCTGGATCGTGCTGGCGGCGATGTTCCTCTACACGATGACGGTGATCACCAAGCAGTTCGACATCGTGAAGGAGTCGATCATCCACATCTCCTTCGACCGCCGGCTGCAGGTGCTCCTCATCGCCTTCTCCTTCGGGGCGATCATCGAGGGGACCTCCGGCTTCGGGACGCCGGTGGCCATCGCCGGCGCGGTGATGGTGGGCCTGGGCTTTTCCCCCTTCCAGGCCGCGGTGCTGAACCTCCTCGCCAACACCGCCCCGGTGGCCTGGGGCGCGATCGGAACCCCCATCGTCACCCTCTCCCAGGTGAGCGGCCTCGACCAGGTGACCCTCTCGGCCATGGCCGGCCGGCAGCTCCCCTTCGCCTCGGTGCTGGTCCCGTTCTGGCTGGTCGCCACCTTCGTGAAGATGGAGAAGGGGACCTGGAAGGAGGTCTTCGAGGTCTGGCCGGCGGTCCTCGTGTCGGGGGTCTCGTTCGCGGTGTGCCAGTGGTTCGCCTCGGGGTGGCCTCCCACGCACCTCATGACCGACGTGGTCTCGGGCGTCTTCTCCGTGGGCTGCACCGCCCTCTTCCTCCGCTTCGTCTGGCACCCGAAGACCCGCTTCCTCCTCCGCTCCGAGCGCGAGGCCGGCAAGACCGCCGAGACCGTCGACAAGTCCAGCTGGAAGTACCCGTACACCGTCGGCCAGACCATCTACGCCTGGCTCCCCTGGGCGATCCTCATCGCCTGCTGCGCGATCTGGGGCATGCCCGAGTTCAAGAAGCTCCTCAACGGCCTCTTCTCCGGGGTGAAGATCTCCCTCGGCGAGTACATCGGCGGCACGCTCTCCCTGCCGTACCTCGACATGCCCGCCCTCCACCTCCACGTGCAGCGCATGCCGCCCGTCGCGGCGCTGAACGCCAAGCCGGAGGCGGCCCGCTTCATGATCAACTGGCTCTCCGCCGCCGGCACGGGCGTGTTCGTGGCCGCCGTCCTCTCCGGTCTCGTGCTCCGCATGAGCGCCGTACAGTGGAGGGAGGCCCTCGGACGGACCCTCAAGCGCATGAAGACCCCGGTCCTGGTGATCGGGCAGGTGCTCGGGCTCGGCTTCCTCACCCGCTACTCGGGGACGGACGCGGTCCTCGGCCTCGCCTTCACCAACGCCGGCGCCTTCTACCCCTTCTTCGCCGCCTACCTGGGCTGGCTGGGGGTGTTCCTCACCGGCTCCGACACGGCCTCGAACGCCCTCTTCGGCAGCCTGCAGCGGATCACCGCCCAGCAGCTCCACCTGCCCGAGGTCCTGATCGTGGCCACCAACTCCACGGGCGGCGTGATGGGCAAGATGATCGACGCCCAGTCGATCATGGTGGCCTGCGCCGCGTGCTACGAGGATCCCAAGGAGCGGGTGCACGCCCTCGGCCCGATCTTCCGCACCGTCTGGTGGCACTCGATCGCCGGCGCGGCGGTGATCGGGATCATCGCCCTCCTCCAGGCCTACGTCTTCCCCGGGATGATCCCCGCGCTGCCCATCAAGTGAGGTCCGCCGGGGGCCGCTCCCCGGGCGGCCCCCGGTCCCGCCATGCCCCGCGTCGCCCTCTTCGTCCCCTGCTACGTCGATCAGCTCTACCCGCGGGTGGGGCTGGCGACCGCCCGCGTCCTCGAGCGGCTGGGCTGCCAGGTCGTCTTCCCCGAGGAGCAGACCTGCTGCGGCCAGCCCATGTCCAACGCCGGCTTCGCCGGCGACGCCGCCCCGCTCGCCCGCCGCTTCCTCCAGGTCTTCGAGGGCTACGAGCACGTGGTCTGCCCGTCGGGGAGCTGCGCCTCGATGGTCCGGAACCACTACCACCCGCTGGTGGGCGACGACCGGCGCTACCCGGCGGTCCGGGCCGCCACCCACGAGCTCTGCGAGTTCATCACCGACGTCCTGAAGGTGCCGGCGCTGAAGGGCCGCTTCCCTCGCAAGGTCGGCCTGCACCAGAGCTGCCACGGGCTCCGCGAGCTCCGCCTCGGGAGCGGGAGCGAGCGGGTGGTGGCCCCCTTCTCCAAGGTGGCCGCCCTCCTCTCCGGCCTCGAGGGGCTGGAGCTGGTGGCCCTCACCCGCCCCGACGAGTGCTGCGGGTTCGGCGGCACCTTCGCGGTGGTGGAGGAGGCGGTCTCCTGCCTGATGGGGCGGGACCGGATCGCCGACCACCTGAAGGCCGGGGCGGAGGTGGTGACCGGGACCGACGTCTCCTGCCTGATGCACATGGAGGGGCTCGCCCGGCGGACCGGGCAGCGGCTCGAGTTCCGGCACGTGGCCGAGATCCTGGCGGAGGCCCTCCCGTGAGCGCCCCCGGCCACGCCGAGCGGGCGGCCCGCTTCGCCGCCGACGAGGACCGGGCCCACTGGCACGACCAGGCCCTCTGGTTCGTGCGGGTGAAGCGCGACCGGATGGCGGCCGCCATCCCGGAGTGGGAGGAGCTCCGCGCCCGCGCCTCCCGGATCAAGGCCCACACCCGGGCCAACCTGGCCGCCTACCTCGAGGCCTTCGAGCGGGAGGCGACGGCGCGCGGGGCGGTGGTCCACTGGGCCCGCGACGCGGCCGAGCACAACGCGATCGTCCACCGGATCCTCTCCCAGCGCGGGGTGACGCGCCTGGTGAAGTCGAAGTCGATGCTCACCGAGGAGTGCCACCTCAACCCTTATCTGGAATCGCGCGGGATCGAGGTGGTGGACACCGACCTCGGGGAGCGGATCGTCCAGCTGGCGCACGAGCCGCCCTCGCACATCGTCCTCCCCGCCATCCACAAGAAGAAGGAGGAGATCGGCGAGCTGTTCCACCGCACCATCGGGACCGAGGCGGGGGCCTCCGACCCGACCTACCTCACCCAGGCCGCCCGGGCGCACCTGCGCGAGAAGTTCATGGCGGCCCAGGCCGGGCTCACCGGGGTGAACTTCGCGGTGGCCGAGACCGGCGGGGTGGTGGTCTGCACCAACGAGGGGAACGCCGACATGGGCACCTCGCTCCCGCCCATCCACGTCGCCTGCATGGGCGTGGAGAAGCTCGTGCCCCGCCTCGAGGACCTGGCGGTCTTCGTCCGCCTGCTGGCCCGCTCCGCCACCGGCCAGCCCATCACCACCTACACCACCCACTTCCACGGCCCCATGGCCGGGGGCGAGCTGCACGTCGTGGTGGTGGACAACGGGCGCTCGCGCCTCCTCGCCGAGGAGACCTTCCGCGAGGCCCTCGCCTGCATCCGCTGCGGCGCCTGCATGAACACCTGTCCGGTCTTCCGGCGGAGCGGCGGCTACAGCTACGCCTGGACCATCCCCGGGCCCATCGGCTCGGTCCTCGCGGCCGGGCGCGATCCCGCGGCGCACGCGTCCCTCCCCTTCGCCTCCAGCCTCTGCGGCTCCTGCGACGACGTCTGCCCGGTCAAGATCCCGCTCCACGACCAGCTCCTGGCGCGCCGCCGGGAGCTGGTCCGGTCCGGGCGGCAGCCCCTCTCGAAGCGCCTGGCCATGCGCCTCGCCCGGGTCTTCCTCGGCCACCGGGCGCTCTACGAGCTGGCCGGGCGGCTGGCCCGCTTCCTCCTCCGGTCCGCGCCGCCGGGGCTGCTCCGCGGGCGCTGGAACGCCTGGGCCCGGCAGCGCGAGCTGCCCCCGGCGCCGGCGGAGAGCTTCCGCGACCTCTGGCGCAGGCGGAAGGAGGGCGGCCATGGGCAGCCGTGAGGAGATCCTGTCCGCCCTGCGCCGCGCGGCGCCGCCCGACCCGGGCCGCCCGGAGGGGAAGGTCCAGCCGGTGCGCTGGCCGGACCCGGCCGGGAAGCTCGCCGAGGCGGTGGCGCTGGTGGGCGGGAAGCTCGTCCGGGTGAGCGGACCGGGGGCGCTCGCCGCCGAGTCCGCCGCCCTGGCGCGGTCGCTCGAGGCGCGCCGCGTCCTCTCGGCCGTGCCGGCGGCCGGCCCGGGCGACGTCCGGCTCGACGACCTCGCCGACCCGCACCAGCTCGAGGGGGTCGACCTCGCCATCCTCCCCGGGGCCTTCGCGGTGGCCGAGACCGGGGCGGTCTGGGTGAGCGGCGCCGGGCTCCGGCACCGCGGCGCCTTCGTCGTCGCGCAGCACCTCGCCCTGGTGGTGCCCGCGGGCGAGATCGTGAACGACATGCACGAGGCCTACGCCCGGGTCGCCTTCCCCGGCGCCGGCTTCGGCCTCTTCATCTCCGGCCCCTCCAAGACCGCCGACATCGAGCAGGCGCTGGTGATCGGGGCGCACGGGGCGCGGTCCTGCACGGTCTTCCTGGTGGGGTGAGGGCGCCGGTCCGGCCGGCGCACGGCGCCCGGCGCCGCGCCTCCGTGGCTTGCCGAGGCCACCGGGCGCGTGCGAGGCTCGCCGCCCATGCTCCGCCCCCTGAGCCGGAACGTCCGCCGGGAGTCGCTCGCCGTCGCCGCGGTGCTGGCGGCGGTCACGGTCGTCTTCTGGACCACCCGGCTCGACCTGCTGGCGGGCGACCTCTTCCGCGAGCCGTGCTGCAGCTGGCCGCTCTCCGAGCAGCCGTTCTGGCGCTTCATCTTCCGGTACGGCGTGCTCGCCGGCGTCCTCCTCGCCGCCGCCGCGCTGATCGCCCTCACCCTCTCCTACTGGTACCCGCGCCGCCTCCTCGCGTGGCGGAAGCCCGCCCTCTTCCTCGTGCTGGTGGCGGCCGTCGGGCCGGGGCTGATCGTCAACGTCGCCTTCAAGGACCACTGGGGCCGGCCGCGCCCGCGCGAGGTCCAGGAGCTGGGGGGCCAGGAGCGCTTCCTCCCGGTCTGGGTGAAGGGGAGCGACCCGCAGGCCAAGTCCTTCCCCTGCGGCCACTGCTCCATGGGCTTCTACCTGAGCGTCCCCTGGCTGGTGCTGAAGCGGCGCCGACGCCGGGCGGCCATCGGCTTCCTCGTCGCGGGCCTCGGCTGGGGCCTCGTGCTCGGCGCGGCCCGGATGATGGCCGGCGGCCACTTCCTGAGCGACGTCCTCTGGTCGGGCGGCATGGTCTGGATCGTCGCCCTGGCGCTCTACCACGTGCTCGACCTCGACCGGGAGCCCGATCCCGCGGCCCAGGCCGACCCGGCCCGCGACCGCCGGAAGGCGCGCCTCGCCACCCTCCTCGGCGGCGGCTCCCTCGCCGCCCTCACCGGCGCGGTCCTCCTCGCCACGCCCTACATCTCCTCCAAGACCTTCTCTCTCTCGGCGGCCCAGGTCGCCGCCGTCCGCGCACCCGCCGTCGAGGTGTCGCTGGACGAGGCGACGGTCGCGGTCGAGGCCGGCCCGGGCCTGGTCGCCTCCTACCAGGTGCAGGCCTTCGGCTTCCCGACCAGCCGCCTCAACTTCGCCTGGCGGGACGGGCCGGCGGCCTCGGTCCTCTCGATCGACCCGCTCGGCTGGTTCACCGAGCGCCGCACCGAGGTGAGCCTGCGCCTCCCGGGCGACGGCGAGAAGCCGGTGCGGGTCCGGCTCGGGAAGGGGAAGCTCACCCTGGACCTCCGCCGCTTCGCCTCCTCGGCCCGGCTCGACGTGGAGGTGGGCGAGGGCGAGATCCGCGTCCTCGGCGCCGCGGCGCTCGACGGCGATCGGAACGTCCAGGTCCGGGTGGAGCGCGGGCGGATCGTGCGCGAGTGAGGGCGCGCGCCGCGGGGAGCGCGGCCAGGACGTCCCGGCTCAGCTCCCGGCGCCTTCCCGGGTGCGACGCTCGACGGGAGGCCAGGCGAGCGTGAGGAGAAAGGCGCAGTCCTGGAGCGACTCGAGCTCGTGGACACGTCCCGCGTCGATGGCCACGAAGCTCCCCTCGGTGAGGTCGCGGTTCTCCCCGTGCCGCATCCAGACGCGGAGCTGGCCGAGGATCACCTGCAGGGTCATCTGCTCCGCCGTCTCGTGGAACGGGAGCCGCACCCCGGTCTTCACCGTCTCGATCACCACCCGGAGCTCGGGGTACTTGGTGAGCGTCCGGCCCGCGTGCCCCTCCGTCTGGTAGGCGTCGCTGGCCTGGAGCCGGGCGAGCTCGAACGGCACGTCGATGGAGATGAACGCGTCGCCGATCGCTCCGCTCCGTGGCTCGGAAGGGGTCGCTGAAGCCATCGCCGTCCTCCTGCAGGCCTCGAGGGCCTGCGAGGCCTGGATCTACCTGGGAAGCGGACGGCGAGCGCTCCCGAGAGGGGGCGCGAGCGCCGGCCCCTCGAGGGGACGCCGTTCACCCCGCCTCGGTGCGCGGAGGTCCGAAGGCGGCCGCCGCGGCCGCGGCCCCGAGCGGCCCCGCCGTC
>DATKAL010000305.1:0-5802 GCA_035498135.1 Anaeromyxobacter sp. | reverse complement strand
CCCCGGGTCCGCGGTGACGATCTCGCGCTCCCAGTCGAACGAGTACCCCAGCCGCTTCATCTCGGCGCGGAAGGAGACGATGTTCTCCGCGGTCCGCTCCGCCGGGTGGCGGCCGTCCTTGATGGCGGCGTTCTCGGCGGGCAGCCCGAGCGCGTCGAAGCCGATGGGGTGGAGCACGTCGTGGCCGCGCATCCGGAGGTAGCGCGCCAGGGCGTCACCGATGGTGTAGACGCGGGCGTGCCCCATGTGCATGGCGCCCGAGGGGTACGGGAACATCTCCAGCACGTACCGCTTCTCGGCGGCGGGGCGGCGGCCGGCGCGGAAGGCGCCTGCGCGCTCCCAGCGCTCCTGCCAGCGGGGCTCGATCGACTGGGGCTCGTAGCGTTCGTTCATCGGCATGGCGGACCGGCGATATTAGCGGACGTTCGGACCTGCGCGCTATATTCCGCGCATGCACCCGCCCGTCTACGTCGCCGACGTGTCGCAACACGAGGGGAAGGAGATCACGCTCCACGGCTGGCTCCACGGCCGGCGCTCCTCCGGGAAGCTCCACTTCCTCCAGGTGCGCGACGGCACCGGCACGATCCAGTGCGTGGTCTTCAAGGGCAACGTGAAGCCGGAGACCTTCGTCGAGGCCGACCACCTGCCGCAGGAGACCTCGCTCACCGTGACCGGGCTGGTGAAGCGCGACGAGCGCTCGCCCATCGGCTACGAGCTGGACGTCCGCGACCTCGCGCCCGTGGCGAAGCCGGCGCGCGAGTACCCGCTCGGCCACAAGGACCACGGCGTCGCGTTCCTGATGGAGCAGCGCCACCTCTGGCTCCGCTCGCCCCGGCAGGCGGTCATCCTCCGCGTCCGCCACACCGTGGAGAAGGCGATCCGCGACTTCTTCGACGGGCGCGGCTTCACCCTGGTGGACGCTCCCATCTTCACCCCGTCGGCGTGCGAGGGGACCTCGACGCTGTTCGAGGTGCCCTACTTCGACCTGGGCAAGGCCTACCTCACGCAGTCCGGCCAGCTCTACATGGAGGCGGCCGCGATGGCGCTCGGCAAGGTCTACTGCTTCGGCCCGACCTTCCGCGCCGAGAAGTCGAAGACGCGCCGCCACCTCACGGAGTTCTGGATGGTGGAGCCGGAGGTCGCCTTCATGGACCTCGACGGCGACATGGAGCTCATGGAGCTGCTCGTCTCGTACGTGGTGCAGACCGCGCTCGAGAAGCACCGCAAGGAGCTCGTCTCCGTGCTGGAGCGCGACGTCTCGAAGCTCGAGAACGTGAAGGCGCCGTTCCCCCGCATCACCTACACGGAGGCCGTGGAGGTGATCCAGAAGGCGGGCCACCCGATGAGCTGGGGGGACGACATCGGCGGCGACGAGGAGACCGTGGTCGCGAGCCAGTTCGATCGGCCGGTGATGGTGCACCGCTACCCCGCGGAGATGAAGGCCTTCTACTTCAAGAAGGACCCGAAGGATCCCAAGGTCGCGCTCGGCTGCGACGTGCTCGCGCCGGAGGGCTACGGCGAGATCATCGGGGGCGGCCAGCGCGAGGACGACCTGGCGGTGCTCGAGGCGGCCATCGCCCACCACCAGCTGCCCAAGGAGGCCTTCGAGTGGTACCTCGACCTCCGCCGCTACGGGACGGTGCCGCACGCGGGCTTCGGGATGGGGGTCGAGCGCTGCGTGGCCTGGATCTGCGGGCTCCACCACGTGCGGGAGACGATCCCGTTCGCGCGGATGATGGAGCGGATCACGCCGTAGGCTGCCCTCCCGGCGTCTCGTGAGGATGTGAAGCGGTGGAAGGGCCACCCCAGGCTGCCGGCACCGTTCACAACCGCAGCAGCTCCCTCACCGCCTCCACCACCTGCTGGGCCTGGACCGGCTTCACCAGGTAGGTGCTCGCCCCCAGGCTCATGGCGCGCTTGCGGTCGGCCTCGGCCCCCTCGGTCGTGATCACCACCACCGGGATCCGCTGGTGCGGGCCGCCGGCGCGGACGAGCGAGACCAGCTTGAGCCCGTCCATGAGCGGCATGTTGATGTCGGTGAGGAGGATGTCGAAGCTCGTGGTGGCGAGCTTCCGCCAGGCGTCCGCGCCGTCGCCCGCCTCGACCGTGTCCATCCCCACCACCCGCTGGAGCGCGTAGCAGAGCTGCTTGCGCATGGCCGGGCTGTCGTCGACCACGAGGGCGTGCAGGTTCGCCATGATTCCCTACGGCTCCCTCGCGAAGCGAACCAGCCGCTCGGCGAGCGCGCCCAGGCCGAGGACCTCGTCCACCGCCCCGCTCTCCGCGGCCTGCTGGGGCATGCCGTAGATCACCGCCGTCTCCTCCGACTCGGCCAGGGTGAGCCCCCCGGCCCGCTTCACCGCCGCCACCCCTGCCCGCCCGTCCTGGCCCATCCCGGTGAGCACCACCGCGCAGACCCGGGGGCCGAGACAGGCCGCGGCCGAGACGAAGAGTCGGTCGATGGAGGGCACGTACCGCGGGATGGGATCGCGCGGCCCCGGCAGGAGCACCGCGGCGCGGAGCGCGCCCTCGGGATCGCGGCGGACCTCGAGGTGCCTCCCCCCGGGGGCGACCATCACCCGCCCCTCCGCCACCAGGTCTCCGTCGCTCGCCTCGTGGGCGCTGAAGGGCGTGGAGCGCCCGAGCCGCTCGGCGAAGGTCCCGGTGAACCGCTCCGGCATGTGCTGGGCCACCAGGATCCCGAGGGCGAGATCGCCCGGCAGGGCGGAGAGGAGCTTGAGCAGGGCCTGGGGCCCGCCCGTCGACGCGCCCACCACCGCCACCCGGCGCGGCTCGACGGCGGGTGCGAGGGGCAGGCGGACCGCGGCCGACCGGGGCGACAGGTTCTCCATCCGGAGCGCCCGCACGGTGGCGCACTTCTCGAGGAGCTCCTCGCGGAGGAGCTCGTCGTCGCCGCGGTCCGGCTTGGCCACGAAGTCCAGGGCCCCGAGCTCGAGCGCCTTGAAGACGTCGGTCCGCCGGGACTGGGAGGAGACCACGATCACCGGCACCGGCTGCCTCGCCATCAGGACGCGGAGGAAGGTGAAGCCGTCCATCCGCGGCATCTGGAGGTCCAGGACGATCACGTCCGGCACCAGCCGGAGCGCCTCCCGGAGCCCCTCCTCGCCATCCCGGGCCACCCCCACGACCTTGAGCCCCGGCCCGTCGCCCAGGATCCGCTCCAGGGCGAGGCGGCTCGCCTCGGAGTCGTCCACCAGCAGGACCCGCAGGGTCCGGAGCGGCGCCGGCGTCGTCACGGCACCTCCACCCGCGCCGGCCGGCGGTAGACCAGGTCCGCCTTGAGGTGGACGATCTCGAAATCGGCGGTGACGTTGAGGAGCGACTCGGAGTGGCCGAGCAGGAGCCAGCCGCCCTCGCGCAGCCGATCGTGGAAGCGGCCCAGGAGCTTCCGGCGCGCCGGGAGGTCGAAGTAGATCATCACGTTCCGGCAGAAGAGGACGTCCAGGCGCGGGACCGCGGCGAGGGCCCGGGGGTCGAGGA
Organism: Anaeromyxobacter sp.; assembly: GCA_035498135.1. GTDB lineage: Bacteria > Myxococcota > Myxococcia > Myxococcales > Anaeromyxobacteraceae > Anaeromyxobacter. The sequence continues at coordinate 2,301 of DATKAL010000305.1, read as the reverse complement.
GGTTGTCGCGCTGGAAGCGGACCATCCGCCGGAGGGCGTCGTCGACCACCCACTTGCCCCCGCGCAGCCGGAACCAGCGCCGCATGGGCTCCGCCTCGGCGCTGCGGAAGGCGTGGTCCCCGTAGGCGCCCGCCCGGGCCTGGGCGATGCAGCGGCGGGAGATGTCGCACCCGTGGATCTCAACGTCCCAGCCGTCGAAGAGCCGCGAGTCCCGCACCAGCACGGCGATGGTGTACGCCTCCTCGCCGGTGCTGCAGCCGGCCGACAGGATCCGGAGCCGGCGCTCGGCCGCGTTGGCGCGGGCGAGGGCGGGGAGGATCTCCTCGGCGAAGGCGCGGAGCTGGTAGGGCTCCCGGTAGAAGTAGGTCTCGTTGGTGGTGAGGACGTCGAGCGCCTCCTCCAGCTCGGCGGCGGCGCCGGGATCGAAGCGGAGCAGGCGGTGGTAGGCGGTGTAGTCGGGGAGCGCGAGCGCCTGCAGCCGCGGGGCGAGGCGGCGCTCCAGAAGGTAGCGCGAGTCCTCGCGGAACCAGAGCCCGCAGTGGGCGTGGATCAGGTCCCGGAGGAGCCGGAACTCCTCCTCCGTCATGGCCGGACCGGACGGGTCGAGGCTCCACATGCGCCGCTACCGGGCCGCCAGGGCCTTCTCCGCGTCGCTGAAGGCCCGCGCCACGAGCGGGTCCGGGTCCTCGGCCGCGAGGCGGGCCGCCTCCGCCCGGAGGGCGGGATCCCCGCGCTCCCCCATGGCGCGGGCGGCCGCCTGCCGGACGTCCCAGCGCGGGCTGCGGGCCGCCTCGCGCAGCAGCCGGTCGCCCTCCGGACCGGTCAGCCGGCCGGCGGCGGCGACCGCCTCCTTCACCACCTCGGGATCGGCGTGCCCCGCGGCGCGCGAGACCACGTCCGCCGGCGGCGGCCCGAGCTCGACCAGGGCCCGGAGGGCGGCCACCACCACCAGCGGCTGCGCGTCGGGGCCGCGGGCCAGGTCGGCGACCACCGCGGCCAGCTCCGGATCCCCGATGGCGCCGAGCGCCTCCACCGCGGCGGCCCGCACCGCCGGCTCGGGGTCGGCGAGCCGCTCCTTCAGGGCCGCCAGGACCCGCTCCCCCAGGCCGCGCCCGCCCGCCTTCCCCGGCCCGCCGCGGGCGGCCCGCGCCACCTCCACGTAGCTGCGCGCCGCCGCGGCCCGGACCGACCAGGCCGGGTCGGAGAGCGCGGCCACCAGCTCCGGGAGATCGCGGGCGACCGCCACCCCCCGGTGCGCCAGCGCCGCCACCGCGCCCGCCGCCGCCATGCGCTGCGCCACCGGATCGGCCCGGAGCCCCGCCTCGAGGAGCGCCAGGTCTCCCCCGCCGCCCAGGGCGCCCAGGACGCGGTAGAGGGCGGCCGAGGGGCTCGCCCCGGCCCGGTCGCGCACCGCCGCCAGGACCAGGGCGCTCCCCTGGGCGGAGAGCTGGCCGATCCGGATCAGGGCGTTGGCGGCGATCCCCGAGACCGCCGGGGCGTCGTCCCCGAGCAGGCCGGCCAGGGGCGGCACCGCCCGGGCGTCGCCCAGACGGCCCAGCGCGGCGATCGCCTCGGTCTGGAGGTAGGCGTCGGGGTCGCTCGCCTCGCGGACCACGCTCTCCAGGGCGGCCGGGCTCCCGAGCTGCGCGAGCACGGAGAGGGCGGTGAGCCGGCCGAGCGGGCCCTGCTCTCCGAGCGCCTCCGCCAGCGCCCCGCGCAGCTCTCGGTCCGGCGGCATGCCCACCAGCGCCTCCTCCACCAGCGGTCGGAGGCGGTCGTCCTCGGCCGCGCGGAGCATGGCCCGGACGTGGCGCGCCCCGCCGATCCAGCCGAGGACCGCCAGGGCGCCCATCGCCACGAACGGCTCCTCGGAGAGGAGCGCCTCGGCGGCGGCGTCGGCGATGCCGGGATCCCGCCCTGCCGCGGCCCGCGTCGCCTCCGCCAGGAGGGCGAGCTCGCCCTCGGTGCGCCGGGCCCGCTGCATCCCCACCCCGGAGAGGGCGGCCTCCCGCGCCCCGCGGGCGGTCTCCCCCAGCCCGGCGGCGAGGAAGGCGAACGCCTGCGGGTCGTCGCTCGACCCCAGCACCCGGTAGGTGGGGCGGCGCAGGGTGCGATCGGCGAGGAGCGCCGCGACGGTCTCGGCCGCCGGGCAGACGCGCAGGGCCCAGAGGGCCTCGATGGCGGCGAGCTTCAGCGTGCCGTCGTCCGAGCCGAGCGCCGCGAGGAGGGCCCCCGCGGCGTCCGTCCCGCCGATCTTGCCCAGCGCCTCGGCCGCCGCCGCCCGGACGTTCACGTCGGGAT
>DATKAL010000304.1:0-8722 GCA_035498135.1 Anaeromyxobacter sp. | reverse complement strand
GGTGAAGTTCTTCATCTACACCTTCGCCGCCAGCGTCCTGATGCTGCTCGCCATCCTGTACGTGTACTTCCACGACGGGGCGACCTTCGACTACGTCCAGGCCCGCCAGAGCCTGCAGATCTCGGCCGGCGCGGCGCGCTGGCTCTTCCTGGCCTTCGCCCTGGCCTTCGCGGTCAAGGTGCCGATGTTCCCGCTCCACACCTGGCTGCCGGACGCCCACACCGAGGCGCCCACCGCCGGCTCGGTGATCCTGGCCGGCGTGCTCCTCAAGATGGGGACCTTCGGCTTCTTCCGCTACGCGCTCCCGCTCTTCCCCGAGGCCGCCCTCCACTACCGGACCCTGATCGCCGGGCTGGCGGTGGTCGGCATCCTCTACGGCGCGCTCATGTCGCTGGTCCAGACCGACATGAAGCGGCTGGTGGCCTACTCCTCGGTCTCCCACCTCGGCTTCGTGATGCTCGGGCTCATGGCCCTCTCCGCCGAGGGGCTCACCGGCTCCGTCTACCAGATGCTGAACCACGGCGTGTCCACCGGGGCGCTCTTCCTCCTGGTCGGCCTCCTCTACGAGCGGCGTCACACCCGGCTGATCGCCGACTACGGCGGGATCGCCAAGCAGGTCCCGGTGATCGCCGCGGTCTTCGTGATCGTGACCCTCTCCTCGATCGGCCTCCCGGGGACGAACGGCTTCGTGGGCGAGTTCCTGATCCTCTCCGGGACCTGGCTCTCCCGCCTCTCCTCCTCCGCCACCTACGCCACCCTGGCGGCGGTGGGGGTGATCCTCGGGGCGGTCTACATGCTCCTCCTCGTGGAGAAGATCTTCTTCGGCACGATCCGGAAGGCGGAGAACCGGCACCTCCCCGACCTGAGCGTGCGCGAGGGCTTCGTCCTCGCCCCCATGGTCGCGCTCATCGTGGTGATGGGCCTCCTGCCCGCGCCGTTCCTCGCCCCCGCCCGCCCCGCGGTCGACCGCCTCCTCCAGCGCTTCCAGGCGGCGGAGAGCCGCCTCGGCCAGGGGCCGCAGGTGGGCACCGCCCAGGTGGCGATCGCCTTCCGGCCGCCCGCTCCCCCGCCTCCGCCCGCCCCGGCCCCCGAGGGCCAGGCGCCCGAGGCGCCGCCCGCCGCCCCCGTCCCGCCCGGAGGGATCTAGAGACATGCCCGGCTTCCCGACGCAGGACTTCGTGGCGCTCGCCCCGGTGGGGATCCTCACCCTGGGGGCGATCGTCCTCCTCCTCTCCGAGGTCTTCCTGGTCTCCGGCCGCCGGGGCTACCAGGCGACCCTCACCGTCGCCTTCGCCGCCGCGGCGGCCATCGCCGCCGTCTCGCTGCCCGCGCCCGGCTCCCTCTTCGGCCGCCAGGCGGTGGCGGACAACTTCTCCGCCTTCGTCACCGCGATCATCTGCGGCGGCCTGGCGCTCTCCGCGCTGGTGGGGGAGAGCTGGCTCGAGGCGCGCAACGCCGAGCGGGGCGAGTTCTACGCCCTGGCGATGTTCGGCGCGGCCGGGATGGCGCTCCTCGGGATGGCGACCGACCTGCTCGTCGCCTTCATCTCCATCGAGGTGATGAGCCTCTCCACCTACTCGCTCGCCGCCTACCTCCGGCGCGGCCGCCGGCCGGCCGAGGCCGCCTTCAAGTACCTGGTGCTCGGGGCGGTCTCCTCCGCCCTGGTGCTCTACGGCTCGGCCCTGCTCTTCGGGGCGACCGGCTCGACCCTCTTCTCCGACCTGCCCAAGGGGCAGGGCTCGCCCCTCTACCTCGCGGGCATCGCCCTGGTGGCGGGCGGCGTCGCCTTCAAGGTGGCGGCGGTCCCCTTCCACACCTGGACCCCGGACGTCTACGAGGGCGCCCCCACCCCGGTGACGGCCTTCATGGCCGCGGGCGTGAAGACCGCCGCCTTCGCCCTCCTCGCCCGGCTCTTCCTCTCGGCCGAGAGCGGCTCGGCGGCGACCGCCACCCCGCTCGGCGGGGTGCTCTCCGCCCTCGCGGTCCTGACGATGATCTTCGGCAACCTGATCGCGCTCCCCCAGCGGAGCGTGAAGCGGATGCTGGCCTACTCCTCCATCGCCCACGCCGGGTACCTGCTCGTGGGCGTGGTCTCGGCGGCGGTGGCCGGGGCGCGGGAGAAGGCGCTGGCCGGGATCCTCTTCTACCTGGCCGCCTACAGCGCCACCGCCATCGGCGCCTTCGCCGTGGTCGGGGCGATCGAGCGGCGCGCCCGCGGCGACGACGAGCCGGCCGACGCCTGGGACCTGGCCCGCTTCGCCGGGCTGGCCCGGCGGCGCCCCGCCCTGGCCTTCGCCATGACGGTCTTCCTCCTCTCCCTGGCCGGGATCCCGCCCACCGCCGGCTTCTTCGGGAAGCTCTACATCTTCAAGGCCGCCGTGGGGGCCGGGCTCTACGGGCTGGCGGTGCTCGGCGTGCTCACCAGCGCCCTGGGCGCCTTCTACTACCTGCGCGTCGTCGTCTACATGTACATGCAGCCGGCCGAGGCCGAGGGCGAGGTGCTCGCCTCGCCGGCCATGTCGGTGGCCCTGGCGGCGGCGGTCCTCCTGGTGGTGGTGCTCGGGATCGGCGCCGAGCCGGTGATCCGGCTCGCCCAGGCGGCGAGCGCGATCCTGCTGTAGGGGAAGCGGGCCGGGGGAGCCGGAAGGGCCCCGAGGGCAGGGCTACCGCGCGCCCAGCGCGACCCGGCCCGGCGCGGAGACCGAGCAGACCAGCTCGGCCGCCGCGAACGGCTTGGGGAGGAGCACCGCGCCCGGGTGGCGCCGGCCGGCGAAGGCGAGCAGGTCGGCGTAGGGCCCGGTGAGCACCAGCCGGACCCCGGCGCGCGAGGCGGCCGAGAGGAGCTCGTCGGCCCCGGCCTGGTGGGCGTCCGCCACGCAGCAGAAGACCCCGCCGGCGTCGACCGCCGGGCGTGCGGCCTCGGCGCTACCGACCGCCTCGACCTCGAAGCCGTCGAGCCGGAGCGCGATCGCGAGCGCCTCCCGGAAGTTCCGGTCGGCGTCGACGATGAGGAAGTCGCACGGCATGGGACCCGCAGAAAAAGAAAAGAAGTGCAAGGCGCAGCTGAAGTGGCGGGGGGGGACCTCCTTCAACAGGCTGCCTTGCACTTCTGTCCGCTTCTCAAGCAATGGTGATGCCATCGGGACGGGCGCCTGGGGTCCCGAAGGCAACCCCAGCGATTCAAGGGGGTTCCGGCCCCGGGGTCATCCCTGGTGGTTTCCTGTACCACGCTCCAGGGCTCGATCGGCATTTCAGACCTGCAATGATACTTTCAGGAATGAAATAGCGGACCTGGACCAACGCGGGACCCGGCGTTCACGGGGGCGAGCCCTCACTCCGGCTCCGGCATCCCCCGCGCCTCGAGCCCGAGCCGCTTCATCTTCCGCCAGAGGGTGGTGCTCGAGACCCCGAGCTCCCGCGCCACCCGGCCGAGGTCGCTCCCGGAGCGCGCCAGGGCGGTGGCGATCGCCCGCCGCTCGGCCTCCTCGACCGCTTCGGCCAGCGTCCCGGCGCCGGCCTCACCGCCCGCCGCCGCGGGCCGCTCCTCGAGCTGGACGTCGGCGGCGCGGATCTCCCGGCCCGGCGAGAGGGCGGCGGCCTGCTCGATCATGTTCTCGAGCTCCCGGACGTTCCCCGGCCAGTCGTGGCCCTGGAGCACGGCGACCGCCTCGGGGGTGAGGAGCTTCTCCCCGCCGGTGCGCCGGTTGAAGCGCTGGAGGAAGTGGGCGGCGAGGAGGGGGATGTCCTCGCGGCGCTCCCGGAGCGGAGGGATGCGGATGGGGACCACGTTGAGGCGGTAGAAGAGGTCCTCCCGGAAGCGCTTCTCGGCGATGGCGCGCCGCAGCTCCTGGTTGGTGGCGGCGATCACGCGAACGTTGACCTGGACCGGGGACGACTCGCCCACCCGGCGGATCTCCCCCTCCTGCAGGGCGCGCAGGAGCTTGGCCTGGAAGCCCGGGGCGGTCTCGCCGATCTCGTCGATGAAGAGGGTCCCGCCGTTCGCCTCCTCGAAGAGCCCGCGGCGCGCGCGGGTGGCGCCGGTGAAGGCACCCTTGGCGTGGCCGAAGAGCTCCGACTCGAGCAGGGTCTCGGTGATGGCGGCGCAGTTCACCGGCACGAAGGGCTTGTCGCCCCGCCGGCTGGTGACGTGGAGGGCGCGGGCCACCAGCTCCTTCCCCGTTCCCGACTCGCCGGTGACCAGGACGGTGGCGTCGGTCGGGGCGACCCGCTGCACCCGCTCCAGCACCTCCTGCATGGCGGCGGAGCGGCCCACCACGTGCTCCAGCCCGAAGCGCTTGCGGAAGTCCTCGGCGTAGAGCGACACCTCGCCGAGGAGCCGCCGCTTGTCCAGGGCCTTGGCGACCCGCTGGAGGACCTCCCCCTCCTTGAAGGGCTTGGCGAGGAAGTCGTAGGCGCCGAGCCGCATCGCCTCGACCGCCGACTCGATCGTGCCGAAGGCGGTCATCATGATGACCTGCGTCTCCGGGCAGAGCTGCTGCACCGAGCGCAGCACCTCCATCCCGTCCACCGCCGGCATCCGCAGGTCGGTGAGGACCACGTCGAAGGTGTCCTGCTGCAGGCGCTGCACGGCGCTGGCGCCGTCCTCCGCCTCCTGGACGGTGTGGCCGGCCTGGCGCAGGAGGATGGCGGTGGTGGCGCGCATGTTGCGCTGGTCGTCGACCACCAGCACCTTGCCCCCCGCCCTCCGCTCCGTCCCCGCCCCGCCCTCGGTCTCCGGGATCTCAGCCACGGTCCGCCTCCGTCCCGACCGGCTCGCGGTCGCGCTCGCCCTCGGCCACCTCGAGCGGGAACCGGAGCGAGAAGGTGGTGCCGGCGCCCGGCCGGCTCCGCACCGAGATCTCGCCCCCGTGCCCGTCGACGATCCGCTTCACCACCGCCAGGCCCAGCCCGGTCCCGCTCGCCTTGGTGGTGAAGAACGGCTCGAAGATCCTCCCCCGGACCTCCTCGGGGATGCCCGCCCCGGTGTCCTCCAGCTCCAGCAGGGCCCGGGACCCCTCGCGCCGGGTGCGGATGGTGAGGGCCCCGCCGCGGGGCATCGCCTGGACGGCGTTCACCGCCACGTTGAGCACCGCCTGGCGCACCATGCGGGCGTCGATGGGCACCGGGGGGAGGTCGCGGGCCACGTCCCGGCGCACCTCCACCCCGGGGGCGTTCTGCGCCAGCGCCGCCGCCACCGCCTCGTCCACCACGCGGTCGAGCGGCTCGGGGCGGAGCACCGGGGTGGCCGGGCGGGCGAAGTCGAGCAGGTCGCCCACGATCCGGTTGAGGCGGTCCGCCTCCTCGCCCACGATGTCGAGGAGCATCCGGGCGTCGCCCTGGGGCTTGAGCAGCCGCCGCAGCGAGCCGAGCGAGTTGAAGATCACGCCCAGGGGGTTGCGGACCTCGTGGGCGACCACCGCCGAGAGCTCCCCCAGGGCGGCGAGCCGCTCCTGCTCGATGAGCTGGCGCTGGGCGCGGGCCAGCTCGGCGTAGCTGCGCCGGAGGTCCTCGTAGAGGCGGGCGTTCTCCGCCGCCACCGCCAGCTGGTTGGCGATCGCCGAGGCGCGCTCCACCTCGGCCGGGCCGAAGCGGCGTGGCCCCCGCACCTCGACGATCACCGCCGACCCGATGCAGCGGTCGCGCACCATGAGGGGGAGGCCGATGTGGGCCCGGCCGTCGAGGCGGGCGGGGTCGAGCCAGACGCGGGGATCGGTCTGCGAGTCCTCGATGACGATGGCGGCGCGCCGGTGGAAGGCGAGGGCGAGCACCGAGGCCTCGGGTGGCTCGAGGGGGAGCCGCACCCCGACCAGGTCCGGGCGCCCGCCCGACACCGCCCGCACCTCCAGGTGGGCGCCGTCCTCGGTGAGGAGGGCGATGGCCGCCGCCTGGGCGTCCACCGTCCGGGCCAGGTTCCGGATCCCGGCGTCGAGCACCTGCCCGAAGTCGAGGGTCTGCACGAGCGAGCGCCCCACCTCGTGGAGGAGGGCCAGGTCCTCCGCCCGCCGGCGCGCCTCGCTGTAGAGGCGGGCGTTGTCGATCGCCACCGCCAGCTGGTTGGAGATGGCGCGCACCCGCTCGATCTCCGCGTCGCTGAAGCGCCGCACGGCGGCGGTCTCGAGGAGGAGCAGCACCCCGAGCGGCTCGCCCCGCAGCAGGATGGGGGCGGCCACCAGGGCCTTGGCCCGGTTCCGCCGGAGGAACTCCTGGTTCACGTCCGGATCCCGGGCGGCGTCCTCCACCGCCACCACCCGGCGCCCCCGGAACGCCTTCCAGGCGATCCCCCCCTGGCGCAGCACCGCGGCGGCGTCGTCGTGGTAGGGCGCCTCGCTGTGGGCCCCCAGCCGCAGCTCGTCCTGGACCGGGTCGTAGAGGAACACCACGCCGCCCGAGGCCGAGAGCACCCGGCGCGCCGCGTCCACCCCGGCCGCCAGCACCTGCTCGACGTCCAGGGTCCCGGCCACGGTCCGCCCCACGTCGTTGAGGAGCGAGAGCTCCTCCACCCGGCCGCGCGCCTCGGCGTAGAGCTCGGCGTTCTCCAGGCCGACCGCCAGGCTGCTGGCCAGGGCGCTCGCCAGCGCCAGGTCGGCGTCGGTGAAGGCGCGGCCGGCGGCGTCGGCCAGGAACAGGACGCCCCGGGTGGCGGTGCGCGAGGTGAGGGGGACGGCCAGCATCGAGAGGGGGGGCACCCCGGGCCTGTCGCAGAGCGCGCTCCGCGGATCGCGGCTCACGTCGCCGCTCCAGACCGGGGCCTGGCGCGCGATCGCCTCGGCGGAGAGCCGGTCGCGATCGAGCGGGAGCTCGATCCGCTCCGCCGCGACCAGGGCCGGGACCCCGTGGGCGGCGGCGAGGCGCAGCACCCGCCCGTCCCCGGAGGCCAGCATCACCGCCGAGCCCCGGCAGGCGAGGGCCCGGGCCGTCTCGCGGCAGCCGTCCTCGAGCAGCCCCTTCACGTCGCCGGGGGCGTTCCGGAAGGTCCGCGTCGCCAGGGCCTGGACGGCCTCGAGGTCGGAGAGCCGCCGGCGGACGTCGGCGAAGAGGCGTGCGTTCTCGACCGCCACCCCGAGCTGCACGCCGACCGCCGAGAGGAGCGCCAGCTCGGCGTCGGTGAGCGGGCGCCGGGCCCGGTGCCCGAACAGGATCGCGCCCATCGGCGCCTGGCTCTTGGCGAGGAGCGGGACCGCCACGGCCGCCCCGATCCCCTCCTCGCGGGCGAGGACCGCGGTCCAGGGGTCGGCGGCCGCCGCCTCGTCGGCCCGGATCGGGGCGAGCCGCTGGACCGCCTGGCCCGGCAGCCCCTCCCCCACCGCGAGCCAGGCGTGCCGCCGCGCCGAGGCCTCGCCCAGGCCGCTCCCCGCCACGAGCGCCAGCCGCTCCCCCTCGCGGAGGAAGGCGGCGCCGCAGTCGGCGCCGAAGGTCTCGCAGACCCGGCGCAGGGCGCTGTCGAGGAGGAGGACCGGATCGAGCTGGGCGCTCGCCACCGCCACGTCGTTCAGCAGGGTGAGCTCCGCCACCCGGCCGCGCAGGTCGGAGACCAGCGCCCGGGACTCGACCGCGCCCGCGAGGTGGGCGCCGATGCCGGTCAGGAGGTCGAGCCGGCCGCGCACCGCCTCGGCCGGGCCGGCGAAGGCGAAGGCCGCCACCCCCACCGCCCGGGAACGGGCCACCAGCGGCACCCAGACGACGCTCCGCACCGGGCCCCCCGCCTCGGCGCCGGTCACCACCCGGGCCGTCCGCTCGCGGAGGACCGCGCAGAGCCGCGCCTCGCCGGCGGGAACGGGGGCCGGCTCGGCCGGCCCGAAGACCCGGACCAGGCGCTCGCCCTCCTCGACCACGTGGACGGAGAACCCGGCGCAGCCGGTGGCCTCGCGGGCGATCTCCTCCACCCGGGCGAAGAACGAGTCGAGGTCCGCCACCTCGCCGGCCAGGGCGCCGATCCGGTTCAGGGCGGCGAGGTCGGCGACGTTCCGGGACAGCTCGGCGATGGTCCGGCAGGCGTCGAGCGCGGCCGCGACCTGGGCGCCGAAGAGGCGCATCGCCGGCACGTCCTCGGGGATGAGCCAGTCGCCGGCCAGCCCCAGGCAGCGGCTCCGGCCGGAGCGCTCGTCGAGCCGGACGCCGATGCAGCGCACCAGGCCGGCCGCCGAGGTGGCCTGCCGGATCGGCTCCGACAGCGCGGGGGGGACGAACCCCGCCGCCTCGCCCGGCCAGTCGTCGGAGAAGACCGCTCCCTCGTCGAAGGTGCTCCGGGCGAGCGGGGTCCAGCGGCCGACGTAGCCCTCGATCGCCCCTAGGTGAGCGCGGCCGAGCGCGTCCAGGTCGGCCGGGAACGCTCCCCAGTCGAGCCGGACCCCCTCCGGCTCCGCCAGGAGCAGGAAGGGGCTGAGCCCGAGGCCGGGGAGCACCGCGCGCAGCCGGGCGAACACCTCGTCGGCCGTCCGGTCGCGCTGGATCGCCGCGCCCAGGTCGGCGAGCGCCTGGAGCCGCGGGTGGCGCCCCGCCGGCCGATCGCCGGGGGCGCTCATCGCCCCTCCCCGCGGAGGACCCGCTTCTCGCCCACCCGCAGCGTCACCTTCTCCCGGTCGAAGTACTCGGCCAGCGGGATCACGTGCTTGCGGGTGGCGCCCACCAGGTCCTTGAATTCCTGGGTGGTGATCTCCCGGCGCGCGCGCAGGAACTCGACCAGCCGCTGCCGGAGCGCGGCCACCGCCCCCGCGTCGAAGTG
>DATKAL010000303.1:0-3836 GCA_035498135.1 Anaeromyxobacter sp. | reverse complement strand
CGCGTACCAGCGGCCGCCTCACCTTGCGGGTGGCGGTCCGGGGGAGCTCCCCCTGGAACAGGTGCCAGGCCTTGACGCGCTGGTGGAAGGGGAGGGTGGCGGAGACCGCCCGGAGGTGCCCCTCGATCTCCGCCCGCACCTCGGCCCGGTCGCGCTCCCCGTACTCCGGGACCACGATCATCGCCACCTTCTCGGCCTTCCCGTCGGGCAGGCCGACGACGCACAGGTCCTTGATCGCCGGGTGCCCGCGGTACCGCTCCTCGACCTCGTCCGGGTAGACGTTCTTCCCGTTGGCGTCGATGATCAGGTCCTTCTTGCGTCCGACCAGGGTGAGGTTCCCGTCCTCGTCCAGGCGGCCGAGGTCCCCGGTGCGGAGCCAGCCGTCGGCCAGCACCTCGCCGGTCCGCTCGGGATCCACCCCGGGCGCCTCGCCGGCGCGCCAGTAGCCGAGCATCACGTTCGGCCCGCGGGCCAGCACCTCGCCCACGCCGCTCGCGTCCGGGGCGTCGATCCGGAGCTCCACCCCGGGGAGCGCCGGCCCGACGCTCCCCGCCGGCGCCGCCCCGTCGGGAGTGGAGACCGCCAGGACCGGGGCGGCCTCGGTGAGGCCATAGCCCTCGAAGAGGTCGAACCCCAGCTCCCGGAAGGCCCGCTGCACCTCGGGGTCGAGGGCCGAGCCGCCGGAGACCAGCAGCCGGAGCCGGCCGCCGAAGCGGCGGTGGACCGGCCAGAAGAGGAGCTTCCCCAGGTTCCAGCCGAGGGGCGAGTCGCGCAGCTTCGCGTTCCCCTTCATCAAGGCGAGGAAGGCCTGCTCCACCAGCCCCGGCCGCGCCGCCAGCTCCTGGGTCACGCGCCGGTGGAGGAGGGACCAGAGGGCCGGGACGCCGATCATGGCGGTGACCCGCCCCTCGCCCAGGACCTCGCCGATGCGGTCGGCGGTGAGCTCGTCCAGGTACTCCACCTCGGCGCCGCGGGAGACGGGCACGAGCAGGCCGCAGGTGAACTCGAAGGTGTGGTGCAGCGGCAGGACCGAGAGCATCCCGTCGCCCGGGCCGAGCTCGAAGAGGCCGGCCAGCTTGGCCACCAGGCTGGCGAAGTTCCGGTGCGAGAGCATCACGCCCTTGGGCGTGCCGGTGGTGCCGCTCGTGAAGATGAGCGAGGCGAGGTCCTCGGGCGCCACCCGCACCGGCGGGACGTCCGGCCCGCCCCCCAGGGCCTCGCCGAGCAGCACCGCGCGGGCGCCGGGCACGAGGGCGGCCGCCCGGGCCGCCAGGTCGGGCAGGTCGGCCGCCGCCTGGTCGGAGAGGATCGCCAGGCGCGCCCGGGCGGTCGTCCAGAGGTTGGCGAGCTCGGCCTCGGACAGGGCGGGGTCGACCGGCACCACCGCCGCGCCGGCGCGCAGGATCCCGAAGCAGGCCACCGCCCACTCGGGCCGGTTCTCGGAGGCGAGCAGGACCCGGTCGCCCTTCTCCACGCCCGCGGCGGCGAGGTGGGCGGCCACCCGGCCGGAGAGGGCGCGCAGCTCGCCGTAGGTGAGCCGCTCCTTGGCCGCCCCGGCCATCCGGAGCGCCACCCGGTCCTTCCAGCGGGCGCAGGCCGAGTCGAGCAGCTCGACCAGGTCGCGGTGGGCGCGGGGCGGCTGGGCGCGCCGGTCCGCCTCCTCCTCGAACCCGGGGAAGACCCACTCCTCCATCCCCTTCATGTGGACGTCGAGCCAGTAGCGCCGCCAGTCGAGGCCCTCCGGATCCCAGGCCAGGCGGGCCCGGTCCGCCGGGGCCAGCCGCTCCCGCACCTCCCGGATCGCCGCGCAGCGGAAGACGTAGCGGTTGTCCCAGACGAAGGGCAGGTAGAGGTCCCAGAGCGCCTCGACCTGCTCCAGCCGGCGGGTCCAGTCGTCGAGGGTCTCGCCCAGGCGGTGGGCGAGGGCCGAGGCGCGGGGCGCCCCCCAGCGCGGCGCCCGCTCGGAGAGGAGCCGGCGCGCCCCCCGGGCGAGGGCGGCCAGCGTCGGGGCGGAGATCGCCTGGTACTGGCGGCGGGTCACCGGGAACGGCTCGATGCGGGAGAGGAGGCGGTTCCAGGTCCGGTTCCCCTCCTCGCGCTCCCGGTAGAAGCGGCGCCGGTAGAGGCCGGAGAGCTCCACCGCCCGGCGCGCCCAGAGCGGGTTCGAGTCGCCGGAGGCGAGGTGGTAGACCCGGCCGCCGCCGGTCCCGGCCGCGACCCGCTCGAGGAGCTCGGCCGCCGCCAGCAGCATCCCGGCCGCCACGAGGTCGACGGGGACGACGTCCAGGATCGCCCGCTCGGCCATGGGGAAGACGCGCTGGCCGCGGAGCCCCATGAAGGCCAGGGGCGCGCTGGTGGTGAACCCCTCGTTCCAGCCGGGGAAGGGGAAGCGCAGGGCGCTCTCCACGATCGAGGGGCGGACGATCGCCCAGGGGAGGCCGCTCGCCGCGATCGCCTGCTCCCCCAGCGACTTCGTGTAGGTATAGGTGTTGGGCCAGCCCCAGTGGCGGGCCCGCTCCATCCCCGCCTCGACCAGCTTCTCCGAGAGCCAGAGCCGCCGCTCCCGGCCCAGCGCCAGCCGGAGCGCCCGCTCGTCGCCGTCGGAGCGGCCCTCCTCCCGGAGCCGCTCCAGGGCCCGGTCGCGGAAGAGCGACTGGAGGGCCCGGTCGTCGGTCCGCGCCCGGAGCTCCGCGATCCGGCGCTCCGCGTCTGCCAGCTCCGCCTCCAGGTCGAAGTCCGAGCCGTCGAGGGCCGGCCGCTTGGGCCTCCCCTCCACGCCCGCCCGGCGCGGGAAGTAGCCGGGGATCTCCTCGTCCTCGAAGACCACCCCGTCCCGGTTGCCGGCCACGAAGCAGGTGGAGACGTGGAGGAGCGCCGCCCCGGTGCGGCGGCAGAGCTCGACCGCGTTCCTCGCCCCGTGCACGTTCACCCCCAGGGCGAGCTCCAGCGACGGGTCGAAGTCCACCAGGCCGGCGGCGTTCAGCACCAGGTCGAGCCCGGAGAGCCGCTCGAGATCGGCGGGGGAGAGGCCGAACAGCGGGTCGGAGACGTCGCCCGCCACCGGCAGGCAGCGCTCCCGGAGGAAGGCCTCCGCGCCGGCGCCGTGGCGGGCGCGGATCGGGTCGAAGGGGCGGCTCGGGGCCACCTTGCCGAAGAAGCGCGCCTCGGCCGTCCCGCCGGTCCCCGGGCGCACCAGCACGAAGACCTCGCCCACCTCCGGGTAGCGGTCGAGGAGGAGGGAGAGCGCCACCTTCCCCACGAAGCCGGTCGCGCCGGTGACGAGGATCCGCTTCCCCGCCAGGAGCCGAGCCACGTCGAGCGGGGCCGGGCCGGCCGCCCGGGGCGCTCCGTCGGCGCCCGGCCGCGAGGGGCCGCTCGCCCCGTTGGTGCGCCGCCCGCTCATCCGAGGTTCTGGGTCATGACGATGGGCGGGTGGTGGAGCATGGCGATCTCCGCCCCGCGGCCGTGGACCGAGCGGGCCATGTCGATCGCCTCGGAGAGGGTCTCGGCGGTGTCCCAGCCGAGCAGGCGCGGGACGTGGGCGTTGTCCGCCCCCACCGCGATCACCCGCCCGAGGTGGCGGCGCCCGTTCTCGCCCCAGTACCACATGAAGAAGGGGTGGGCCCCGTGGTAGGCGTTCGCCGTCCGGTACAGGTGGACGTAGGTCGGGTTCTCGGCGAACTCCCGCTCGTAGCGGTCCTCGAGGACCTTGGAGTCGCGGGTCTCGGGCAGCAGGCGGTGGAAGAACTCGATGTAGGACGGGTGGTGGACGGGGTCGAACGCGTCCGAGCAGGGGTGGGTGACGATCAGCGTCCCGCCCGGCTTCACCAGCGGCT
>DATKAL010000302.1:0-17286 GCA_035498135.1 Anaeromyxobacter sp. | reverse complement strand
CGCCGGCGCAGACCTCGAGGGAGATCCGGTCGAGCGCCACTCCGAAGCGGTCCGGGCGCGGGAGGGAGAGCTCCCGGAGCGCCAGGGCCACCGGGCCGGGCCGGGGCGCCCGGTGAAGGAGGCGAGGCGGCTCGGCGCCGATCATGAGGCGCGAGAGGCTGGCGGTGCTCTCCTCGGTGGGATCGCAGACCCCCATGACCTTCCCGCCGCGCAGCACGGTGCAGCGGTGGCAGAGGGTCCGGATCTCGTCCAGCTTGTGGCTGATGTAGAGGATCGAGCAGCCGGTGGCGGCGAGCTGGCGGAGGGTGGCGAAGAGGCGCTCGACCGCCTGCGGGGTGAGGACCGAGGTCGGCTCGTCCAGGATCAGGAGCTTCGGGTCGGCGAGCATCGCCCGCACGATCTCCACCCGCTGCCGCTCGCCCACCGAGAGGGTGTGGACCGGCCGCCCGGGGTCGAGCGCGAGGCCGTACTCCGCCGCCTTCTCCCGGATCCCCTCGGTCACCTCCTGGAGGCTCACCCGGCGGGAGAGGCCGAGGAGGACGTTCTCCGCCACGGTGAGGGTGTCGAAGAGCGAGAAGTGCTGGAACACCATGGCGATGCCCAGCTCGCGCGCCTCCTGCGGGCTGCGCACGTGGACCGGGAGCCCGTTCCAGTGGATCTCCCCCGCGTCCGGCCGGACCGCGCCGTAGATGATCTTCATCAGCGTGGACTTGCCGGCGCCGTTCTCCCCCAGGACGGCGTGGATCTCGCCGGGCTGGACGGTGAGCGCGACGTCGTCGTTCGCGACCACGTCCGCGTAGCGCTTGGTGACGTGCTGGAGCTGCAGCCGGGGCGCGATCACGATCACCGATCCGAGGCCGGCATACTACCCGGGGGGGACGACGGCCGGACAGGAGATCGGGGCCGCCCCCGCCGGCCGGGCCCGGGTCGGGAGCCCGGGCCCGGGCGGCCTCACCTCGGACCGGAGGTCCGGTTCTTGATGGGCGACACGAACTGGTAGTCGATGTCCCAGGGGAAGTAGATCCACTTCTCCTGCTTGAACTCCTTCACGAAGGTGTCGACCACCGGCCGGCCGAGCGGCTTGGCGTAGAGGGTGGCGAAGTGGGCCTTGGGGAGGCGCTCGCGGACCGCCCGGGCGGTGAGGCCGGTGTCCACCAGGTCGTCGATGAGGAGCCATCCGGCCCCGTCGCCCTCGATGGTCTTGAGCCACTGCAGCCGCCCCTGCCGCTGCTCCGCCCCGCCCGACTCGCCCGCGCCGTAGCTCACCACGCAGACCGTGTCGATGAGCCGGATCTCGAGCTCGCGCGCGACCAGCGCCGCCGGCACCAGGCCGCCGCGGGTGATGGCGACGATCCCCTTCCAGTCCCCGAGGTCGTGCAGCACGCGGGAGAGGTAGCGCGCGTCCCGGTGGAGCTCCGGCCAGGAGATGACGATCTCGTCCTTGTACGGGCCGTCGCCCTCCGCGGGGCCGGGCTCCGCGCCGCCGTGGCTCCTCTGGTTGGTGGGCACGCGTCCTCCCGGAGCGGCCGGACGGGCGCCGGCCGGGGTGGGGTCCTGGACCGGTGCTTGTAGACCAGCGGACGCGGCGCCACAACTGGGCCGGCGCCGCCGCGCCGCGAACCGCCGCCTCGCGCCGGTTGAACCCGGGCGCGCGGTCGGGTATGCCGGGCCCGCCCATGCCGACCGCCCCAGACGACGAAGCTCTCCTCCGCCGCTCCTTCGAGGTCGCCCGGCGCGCCCGGAGGAACGGAAACCATCCGTTCGGCGCGATCCTGGCCGGCCCCGAAGGGGAGATCCTGCTCGAGGCGGAGAACGGCTACCTCCCGGACCGGGACATGACGGCGCACGCGGAGCGGCTGCTCGCCACCCGGGCCTCGGTCACCTGGCGCCCCGACTTCCTCGCTCGCTGCACGCTCTTCTCCTCGGCCGAGCCCTGCGCCATGTGCTCGGCGGCCGCCTACTGGGCCGGCGTGGGCCGGGTGGTCTACGGCCTCTCCGAGCGCCGGCTCAAGGAGCTCACGGGCGCCCATCCGGAGAACCCCACCCTGGACCTGCCCTGCCGGGCGGTCTTCGCGGCCGGCCAGCGCCGGGTCGAGGTGGTCGGGCCGCTCCTCGAGGACGAGGCCGCCGCAGTGCACGCGGGCGCATGGGGCTGATGCCTCACCCGTCCGGGGCTCCCTGATTGCCCGATCGGGACGGTGAAGGAGCGGCTGCTACATTTCGCGACCTGGGCGGAGGCGAAGATGATCCTCGACGTCCTGCTGGGCACGGGCCTCGCGGTCGCCGTGATGGTGATGCTGGGAGACGTGGTGATCGCCGAGCGACGCCGGCGCCGCATCCTCCGGAGCTTCTTCGCCGAGGAGCTCCGGCACCCCGCTCACGGCGGGCGGTGAGCCCGGCGGCGGGGAGCCGAGCAGGCGTGTCCCGGCGAGGCCGCCTGCCTCGATCATTCCCCTGCCGCGGTGACGCCCCGCAGACACGGGCAGCCTAGACCTCCCCGCCCCCCGAGGAGGCTCGAGGATGTCCCTGCTCTACGCCGATCTGTTCCGCTCCATGGAGCGGGCCCGCTGGAACCTGGCCGACGACGTCCCCTGGGACCGCTTCGACCCCGCCCTGCTCACCGACGAGCAGGCGCTCACCGTGAAGATGAACGCCATCACCGAGTGGTCGGCGCTGCCCGCGACCGAGATGTTCCTGCGGGACAACCCGGATCCGGACTTCGCGGCCTTCATGTCGATCTGGTTCTACGAGGAGCAGAAGCACGCGCTGGTGCTCATCGAGTACCTGCGGCGCTTCCGCCCCGACCTCGTCCCGACCGAGGCCGAGCTGCGCGCGGTCCGGTTCGAGTTCGACCCGGCTCCACCCCTCGAGACCCTGATGCTCCACTTCTGCGGCGAGCTGCGGCTCACCCGCTGGTACCGGCGCGCCGCCGAGTGGCACACCGAGCCGGTGATCCGGCACGTCTACGGGCTCATCTCGGAGGACGAGGCCCGGCACGGAGGCGCCTACCTCCGTTACATGCGGCGCGCGCTGGAGCGATCCGGCGAGGCCGCCCGGGCCGCCTTCGCCAAGGTGGGCACCCTGATGGCCTCGAGCGGCCTCAGCCGCAAGCCGCTCCACCCCACCAACCTGCACGTGAACCGGCGGCTCTTCCCGAACGACACGGTGCAGAGCCGGCTCCCCGACCCGGCCTGGCTCCAGCGCTGGCTCGACGAGCAGCTCCGGTTCGACGCCCAGTGCGAGCAGCGGGTGGTTCGCGCGATCCTCCGCAGCCTCTCCGCCCTCCTGGGAGAGACCTTCGAGACCGTCCGCGACCTGAACCGGTTCCGGAAGGCGCTCGACGCCGGCCGGGAGGTGGAGGCGCCCCGGCCGGGCGCGAGCGCCTAGGTGGTCGTCTACCGACCGCGCCCCGTCAGCGGGGGCGCGGCGCCTTCCCCTTCGCGGCCGGCTTCCTCGGCGCCGCCGGCTTGGGGGCGGGCCGCGGCTTCTTCGCCGCCGCCTTCCGGGCCGGCCTGGGCTTCGCCTTCCGGCCGTGAAAGCCGTTGCTCATCGTCGTCCTCCTCCTCGAGGAACCCGCGGCGGGCGAGCGCCTCGGCGTACCGGGCGAGCGAGTCGTGCGCCGAGGCGAGCAGCACCGCGACGCCGGCGAGGGTGAGACCGATCAGGATCCGCTCCCGCCAGGCCCCGAGCGCCCCCGACCCCCAGCGCCCGGCGACCCGGACCACCACCCAGGCGAGGAGCGCCACCGCCATGTTCGCGTAGAACTGGAAGTAGCGGTAGAAGGCGTCCCGCAGGGTGATCACGATGGCCAGGTCGGTGTCGTTGGTCACCTTCGACCAGTCCACGACCGGCGGCTCGATCCGCAGCCAGCGCAGGGCGGGCGCGTCGGAGAGGAAGACCCGGTCGACCGCCAGGGCCCGCAGGCCGCTCACCGCCAGCCCGAGCGCGAGCGCCGCCAGGGCGACGAAGAGGAAGACGCCGAAGTCCTGCTGCTTCTCGCCCGCCGCGTCGATCCAGGCGCGGGCGAGCGGCGAGACCTGGGCCACGGCGGAGTAGGCGACGAACCCCGGCGCCAGGAAGGCGATCAGGACCCCGAAGTCGATCCCCGCCGTCCTCGGCTCGCCCGCCATGCCGCGCGCTCCCCCGGCGCCCCGCCGGGGAAGTCACTTCCCCGGGGCCTGCACCTTGACCGGCGAGTTCGCCTTGAGCTCCTCGAGCCCCTTCACCGCCTGCGTCGCCCAGCCCTTGAAGAGCAGGGCGAAGTCGTCGCGGTTCGAGGCCTCGGTGGCGGGCATGCCGATGTCGTTCGGCCGGGTGCGTCGCCGGTCGAGGGCGCGGCCCAGCACCGCCTGGGTGGTCGAGTCGCGGGCCTCGAGGACCAGGCTCGCCTCGCCGGCGTCCACCGCGATCGACTCGGTCTTCCCCCCGGGGCGGACCGGGGCGTTCACGTAGAGGTTGAGGATCTGGACGTCGAGCTCCAGCACGTCGGCTGCGGGCTCGGTCACGATCTCGTAGCCGCCCGCCTTGAACGCGTCGGCGAAGACGGTGCCGGCCGAGGCCCGGAACTCGTTGGCCATCCGCTCCGCGTCCGCGGAGGTGATCTTCCGGTTGGTGGTGACGCCCCGGTTGACGTTGGTCTGCCAGTCCTTGTGGAAGGCCGTCCGGACGTTGGCGATCCGTACCTTCCGGTAGGGCCGGAAGTCGGCCCCGGGCAGGAGGTAGACGGCGGTGAGGACCTTGGGCTTGACCGACACCAGGTCGTCCCAGGTGGCCGGCAGCTGCGCGGCGGCGGGCGCGCCGCAGAGGGCGAGCAGCGCCGCGACGGCGATCCGGATGCGGTTCGCTCGGACCAAGGTCCTCACCTCCCGTCAGGTTACTTGGGCGCCTCGACGGACGCGGCGACGGACTTCTCGTGGGTCACGACCACCTGGTCGCCGACCTCCACGTTCTCCAGGTTCTTCTTGTTGCGGGCGGTGACCGTGCGGGTCTCGCCGCTCATCCCCTTGAGCGTCACCTCGCCGGTCGCCTTGTCGACCTTCTCGACCGTGGCGGTGAGGGTGACGTGGGCGCCCGCGGCGCCGGCCGGCTTCTCGCCCGGCTTGGCGCTCGCCATCCCCGCCTCGACCCCGCTCGCCGGGAGCTTCGCGCCGGCGGGGTAGACCTTCACCCGCGTGTACTCGCTGTAGGCGATGGTCAGCGTGTCGCCGGGCTTCACCTGCTCGAGGTTCTTCACCTTGCTGCCCACCTCGATGGTCTGGAGCTCGCCGTCGGTGGTGTGGACGGTGACGGTGCGCTTCTTCGTGTCCACCGAGTCCACCGTGGCGGTGGCGGTCGCCGACTTGCTCGCCTCGAAGCTGGGCTTCTTCTTGGCGGCCGGCTTCTTGGCCGCGGCCTTGGCGGGCTTGGTGGCCGCCGGGGCGGCCGTGTCGGCGGCGTAGCTTGAGGTGGCGAGCGCGAGCGCCGAGAGCGCCGCGAGGATCTGGAGCTTCCTAGCCATGTGCGTAGTCCCTTCCGAGAGTGCGGCCCTCCCATGGGCCAGCGGGCGCAGTTTGCACCGCGCCCCTGGGACAGGGGCCCAAGATCCACCTTCGCGACCCAGAAGGGGTCCGCCTTTCGGCCATGCTTTTCAGGGCACGGAAGACGGCGCGACGACGCCGCGCCCGCCGAGCGGCGCGCGGCTTCCTACGGCAGCTTCTCCACCACGCCGCGGCAGTCCGAGGTGAGCTCCTTGAGGTGCGCGCGGAGGCAGGTCACCACCCGTCCGCTCCCCTCCGGAACGTCCCGGCAGAACTGCCCCACGTCGCCGGCGCAGCTCGCCTGGATCTGGCTGCGCACCATGCGGACCTTGTTGAAGGCGCCCTGGCAGGACGAGGAGAGGTAGGCCTCGTTGTCCTTGAGGCACTGGAGGACGCGCTCTTCCCCCTCGACGTCGCGGCAGAGCCGGTAGGCGTCCGCCTGGCAGCCCTCCCCGTACTCGGCCGCGATCCTGAGGAACACCGAGAGCTCCGCGCGGCAGGCCGCCGAGAGCTCCTTCTCGCTGCTCCGCAGGCACCCGAGCACCACCTGGTCCCCTCGCGCCTTCGAGCAGACCCTGGCCGCCTCGGCGGCGCACGGATCCTCGGCGCGCGCGGGCGAGGCAAGCCATCCGATCGCAGCCACCAGGAGCCAGCGGTTCATGCCCGCATTGTAGCCGCGCGGCGCGGCGGGGGAGGAATCTTCCCGGCCGCCCCTCGCGGGCGACCGCGGCAGGGCGCCCCGCTAGCCGGGCGCAGCGCCGAACAGGACCGCCTCCAGGTCGGCGGGCAGCGCCGCGTAGTCGTAGAGGAGCCAGCGCGCGCCGGCGGCCCGCAGCGCCTCGGGGCTCGAGGTGGTGAGCACCCCGGCCGCCTCCATCCCCGCCGCCCGCGCCGCCACCACCCCGTTGGCCGCGTCCTCGAAGGCCAGGCAGCGCGTCGGCTCGACGCCGAGCCCCTGCGCCGCCGCGAGGAAGAGGTCGGGCGCCGGCTTCCCACGCGACACCTCCTCGGGCCCGACCACCCGCTCGAAGCGGCGCTCGAGCCCGAGCCTCCCGAGCACCAGCTCCCGGTTGGCCCGCGGGGCGGCGGTGGCCACCGCCAGCCGCACCCCTGCCTCCTCGAGCCGGCCGAGGAAGGCGAGGAGGCCGGGCAGCGCGGCGACCCGCGGCGCGTAGAGGGCGCGGTACGCCACCTCCTTCTCCTCGGCCAGCCGGTTCGCCTCCTCCGGCGCGGCGTCGTGGCCGAGCAGGATGGCGAAGATCTCGGCCGACTTCTTGCCCGCCCACTCCTGCTCGAACTGCCTTCGGGTGGCGCGCGAGCCGAGGCGGCGCGCCATCGCCACCCAGGCCTCGCCGTGGAAGGCCATGTTGTCGACCAGGGTCCCGTCGAGATCGAAGATCGCGGCCAGCGGTCGCTGCATGGCGGGGAGCTTACCCCCGGCGGCGGCGCGCCGCCTCCCTCGCGCCCTCAGTAGGCGACCTTGTCCGTCTTCCGCGTCCAGCGGTCGAAGTCCTCCCAGGCCTCGGCCTGGAGGAGCCGGACCATGGGGACGACCCGCCGGTCGGGCGGGAGCGCCACCTCGCGGTAGAGGATGGCGTCGTCGAAGCCGATCCGGGCGGCGTCGGCGCGGTCGTTGGCGTAGTGGATCCGCTCCAGGCGAGCCCAGTAGATGGCCGAGAGGCACATGGGGCAGGGCTCGCAGCTCGTGTAGATCTCCCCGCCCCGGAGCTCGAAGCGGCCGAGCCGGGCGCAGGCGTCGCGGATCGCCACCACCTCGGCGTGGGCGGTGGGGTCGTTGGTGGAGGTGACGCGGTTGTTCCCCTCCCCCGCGATCCGCCCGCCCACCACCACCACCGCGCCGAACGGCCCGCCGTGGCCCGCCTCCATCCCCTGGTGCGCGAGCGCGATCGCCCGGCGCATGAAGGTCTCGCCGCTCACCGC
The DNA here is from genome assembly GCA_035498135.1 of Anaeromyxobacter sp. Lineage (GTDB taxonomy): Bacteria > Myxococcota > Myxococcia > Myxococcales > Anaeromyxobacteraceae > Anaeromyxobacter. The sequence goes on along the minus strand of DATKAL010000302.1, from coordinate 9,829 downwards.
GCCACCTCCCCGCCCACCTCGTCCGCCCGCTCGTCCGCCGCGCCCGCCCCCGCGCTCGCCGGCCGCCCCGCGCCGCGCCGCTGGAGCAGCTCGGCCACCACCGCGATGGCGATCTCGGCCGGGAGCTTCCCGCGGATCCCGGGCAGGCCGATGGGGCAGCGGAGGCGGGCGAGGGCCTCGGCGGCGTGCCCCCGGGCGGAGAGCCGCTGGACGAACCTGGCCCGCTTGGTGCGCGAGCCGATGAGCCCCAGGGCGCCGAGGTCGCTCCGGCGCAGGGCGGCCTCGACGATCTCGAGGTCGAGGGCGTGGCTGTGGGTCATGACCAGCACCTCGGTCCCCGGCGCCAGGCCGGCCACCTCGTCCGCGGGGGCGTCGGTCACCAGGCGCCGGACCCGGGGCGAGGGCTGGGCGGGGAACTGGGCCTCCCGCCCGTCGATCCAGGTGACGGCGCAGGGGAGGTCCGCGAGGAGCCGGACCACCGCCCGCCCCACGTGGCCCGCCCCGAACACCGCCACCCGCCAGGCAGGCGGCAGCACCGGCTCGAGGAGGAGGGTCACCTTGCCACCACAGCACTGGCCCAGGCTCGGCCCGAGGGCGAGCTCCCGCACCAGGGGCGCCCGGACCTCCTCCCCCCGGGCGGCGGCCTCGAGCAGCGCCCGGGCCGCCTCCACCGCCTCGAGCTCGAGGTGCCCGCCGCCGATCGAGCCGTGGAGGGCGTCCTCTCCCACCACCATCTTCGCCCCCGCCTCGCGCGGGGTGGACCCTTCGGCGCGGAGCACGGTGACGAGCACCGCCGGCCGCCCCTCGGCCACCCAGGCCGCCAGGGCCTCGATCCAGCCGGTCATCCGGTCGCCTCCGGCAGGTCCACGCCGGCGAGCCGCGCCCGGAGCTCCTCGATCGAGAGGAGGATCCGCTCCGGGGTGGCGGGAGCGTCGAGCCGGGGCGCGAGCCGGTGGCCGCCCACCGCCGCCACCGCGTCCCGCAGGGCGTGGAAGACCGAGATCGCCAGCATGAGCGGTGGCTCGCCGACCGCCTTGGAGCGGTGGACGGTGGGCTCGGGGTTCCGCCGGCGGAGGAGCGTCACCCGGAAGTCCTCCGGGACGTCGCCGCAGGTCGGGATCTTGTAGGTGGAGGGGGCGTGGGTGGCGAGCCGGCCGGCCGCGTCCCAGAAGAGCTCCTCGCTGGTGAGCCAGCCCATCCCCTGGACGAAGCCGCCCTCCACCTGCCCGCGGTCCACCGCCGGGTTGAGCGTGTCCCCGCAGTCGTGGAGCAGGTCGACCCGGAGGACGCGGGACTCGCCGGTGAGGGTGTCGATCTCGACCTCGGAGACCGCCGCCCCGCAGGCGAAGTAGAGGAAGGGGCGGCCCCGGTGACGGCGCCGGTCCCAGCCGATCTTCGGGGTGCGATAGAAGCCGGTGGCGGAGAGGGAGACCCGGGCCTGGTGGGCGGCCCGCGCCACCGCGGCCAGGGGGAGCACCCGCCGCCCGATCCGGACCTCCCCGCCGGCGAACACCGCCTCCTCGGCGCGGCCGCCGAGCGCCTCGGCCGCCACCCGGGCGAGCCGGGCCCGGACCGCGCGGGCCGCCGCCTGGGCGGCCTTGCCGTTGAGGTCGCTCCCGGAGGAGGCGGCGGTGGGAGAGGTGTTCGGGACCTTGTCGGTGCGGGTGGCCGAGCAGCGGATCCGGTCGATCCCCACCCCGAGCTCGTCGGCCACCACCTGGGCCACCTTCACGAAGAGCCCCTGCCCCATCTCCGTCCCGCCGTGGTTCAGGTGGACGCTCCCGTCGGTGTAGACGTGGACCAGCGCCCCGGCCTGGTTCATGGCGGTGGTGGTGAAGGCGATGCCGAACTTCACCGGGGTGAGGGCGATCCCGCGCTTCCGGTCCTCGCTCGTGGCGTTGAAGCGGGAGAGCTCCGCCCGCCGGGCGGCGTAGCCGGAGCTCTCCTCCAGCGCGGAGACCAGGTCGGCGAGGTCGTCCCGGACCTCCATCCCGTAGGGCGTCCGGGTGCGCCCCTTGCCGCCGTAGAGGTTCCGCTTGCGGACCTCGAGCGGGTCCTTGGCCAGGTGGCGGGCCACCTCGTCCACCACCTGCTCGATGGCCATCATCCCCTGCGGCCCGCCGAAGCCGCGGAAGGCGGTGTTGGAGACCGTGTGGGTCCGGCAGCGGTGGGAGGTGACGGTGACGTTCGGCAGGTAGTAGGCGTTGTCGGCGTGGAGCATGGCCCGGTCGTTCACCGCGCCGGAGAGGTCGGGCGAGATCCCGCAGCGGGAGGCGAGCACCAGCTCCAGGGCCCGGATCCGCCCCTCCTCGTCGAAGCCCACGTCGTAGTCGGCGAGGAAGTCGTGGCGCTTCCCGGTGAGCAGCATGTCGTCGTCGCGGTCGAGCCGGAGCTTCACCGGGCGTCCGGTGCGGGCGGCGAGCAGGGCGGCCAGGCAGGCGATCTGGGCGGCCTGGGTCTCCTTCCCGCCGAACGCGCCGCCCATCCGCCGCACCTCCGCCACCACCGCGCCGTCCGGGAGGCCGAGGACGCGCGCCACCAGGTGCTGCACCTCCGTGGGGTTCTGGGTGGAGGAGAGGACGTGGAGCTCGCCGCCCTCGCCGGGCAGCGCCATCGCCACCTGCCCCTCGAGGTAGAAGTGCTCCTGGCCGCCGATCGCCAGGCGGCCCGAGAGGCGGCGCGGGGCCCGGGCCAGGGCAGCGGCGGCGTTCCCTCGCCGCATCACCTCGGTGGGGAGGACGAAGGCCCCCTGCGCCCGCGCCTCGTCCACCGAGAGGATCGCGGGCAGGTCCTGGTAGGCGATCGCCGCCAGGCGGGCGGCCCGGCGGGCGGCGAGCTCGGTCTCGGCGGCGACCGCGAGCACCGCCTGGCCGGCGTAGGTGACCACCCCGTCGGCGAGGACCGGGTCGCCGGGGAGGACCGGCCCGAAGTCGTTCACCCCGGGGACGTCGGCGGCGGTGAGCACCGCGGCGACGCCGGGGAAGGCGGCCGCCGGGGCGGGGTCGAGCGAGAGGATCCGGGCGTGGGCCCGGTCGGAGAGCCGGACCGCGCCGTGGAGGAGGCCGCGGGGCTCGGGCAGGTCGTCCACGTAGCGCGCCGCGCCGGTGACGTGGAGGACGGCGCTGTCGTGGGGCAGCGGAGCGTGCACCGCCCCGGGAGCGGAGGCGCGGCGGCGGCTCATGCGCCCTCCCCCGCCAGGGCCGGGCTCGCCGCCGGGGCCCGCGGCGCGGTCTCGCGGTGGAGCCGCAGGAGCAGGTTCCGGGCGACGAGCCGCCGGTAGCCGGCGCTCGCCCGCAGGTCCGAGAGCGGGGTGAGGTCGGCGTCGAGGGCGGGGAGCGCGGCGGCGACCGCCCCCTCGGTCCAGGGCCGGCCGCGCAGGGCGGCCTCGGCGGTCCGGGCGCGCCGCGGCGTCTCCGCCATCCCCCCGTAGCAGAGCCGGACGTCGCGCACCCGGCCCTGCTCGAGCTCGAGGGCGAACGCCGCCACCACCGCGGAGATGTCCTGATCGGCCCGCTTCGAGACCTTGTAGGCCCGGAGCAGCCGGGCGGCCGGGCGGTGCGGGATGCGGATCCGCTCCAGGAGCTCGCCGGTCCGTAGCGCGGTCCTCCGGTACCCGAGGAAGAAGCCGTCGAGCGGGACCTCCCGGCGGGCGGCGCCCTGGCGGAGGACCACGGTGGCGTCGAGGGCGAGGAGGGCGGGGATGGCGTCCCCTACCGGCGAGGCGTTGGCGACGTTGCCGCCGAGCGTGCCCAGGTTGCGGATCTGCTGCGAGCCGATCCGGCGGAGGAGCTCGCCCAGCTCCGGGTGGCGCGCCGTGAGGGGGCCGTAGGCGTCGGTGTAGCTGACGGCGGCGCCGAGCTCGAGGTGGGTGGTGGTGGAGTCGATCGCCCCGAGCTCCGGCACCTCCGCCACCGAGATCACGACCGGCAGCGCCTCGAGCCGCTTCGTCGCCAGGAGCCCGACGTCGGTGCCCCCCGCCACCAGGCGAGCCCCCGGGTGGCGGACCAGGAGCTCGGCCAGGGCGTCGAGCGAGCGCGGGGCGAGGTAGCACCTCCCCTCGTGCTCCAGGGAGAGCGTCCCCTCCCGGCGGATCGAGGCGAGCAGCTCCGCCATCCGCGCCTGCTGGGCTGCGAGGCGCGGGCCGCCGCCCTCGCGATAGGCCTGCCGCGCCGCGTCGACGATGGGCCGGTACCCGGTGCAGCGGCAGAGGTTCCCCGCCAGCACCTCGTCGAGGCGGGCCCGCGACGGCACCGGCTCGCTCTCGTAGAGGGCGAGGAGCGACATCACGAACCCGGGCGTGCAGAAGCCGCACTGCGAGGCGTGGCAGTCGACCATCGCCCGCTGGACCGGGTGGAGCTCCCCCCCGGTGCACAGGCTCTCGACGGTGAGGAGCGCCTTCCCGTCCAGGGCGGGCAGGAAGACGAGGCAGGCGTTCACCGCCCGGTAGCGGACCTCTCCCCCGCGGAGCTCGCCCAGGACCACCGTGCAGGCCCCGCAGTCGCCCTCGGCGCACCCTTCCTTCGTCCCGCAGCGCCGCTCGCCCTCCCGCAGCCACTGGAGCACCGTCCGGGTGGGATCGACCTCGGAGAGCTCCCGCACCTGGCCATCGAGGAGGAATCGTACGCGGTCGGACATGATGACGCCTGGAGGATACACCCGACGCCGCCCATCCCCCGGGCAGCGGCTGCCCCCGGGTCGGGCAGCGGGGCGCCGGGCGAGGGGGTCGCCCCGTTCCCTGGATGGGCGCGAGGAGCGGATCCAGGCCTGTTCGGGTGCTGCCCGGGGAGCCCCCGCGGCGCGCGCGTTGCAAGACCCGAAGGGCGGGGCACGCACCGTCGGTGCGTGTCCCGGGGCCCGGCCGCCCACCTGTTGGAGCCGGGGCCACGGTCCGCTACAGTGCCACCTCCCTTCGCCCCTGGAGCCTCGACATGAGGAAGACGCTGGTCGCCGCCGCCCTGCTGCTCGCCACCCAGGCGCAGGCCGCCGCCCCGAAGAGCCCGGTCAAGATCGCCCTGATCGTGGAGTCCACCGTCGACGACAAGGGCTGGTGCCAGGCGATGCACGACGCCATCAAGGCGGTGCAGGCCAAGTACGGCCCGGCCCAGGTCGAGTACGGCTACAGCGAGAAGATGAAGCCCGTGGACGCGGGCGCCGCCGCCCGCCAGTACGCGTCCAAGGGCTACGACATCGTCATCTGCCACGGCGCCCAGTACAAGAACCTGGTCCTGGAGATGGCGGAGGAGTTCCCGAAGACCTCCTTCGCCTTCGGGACCAGCGCCGAGATCGGCCCGAAGAACGTCTTCACCTACATGCCGGAGAGCGAGGAGACCGGCTACCTGAACGGCCTCATCGCCGGGCTCGCCACCCGCTCCAACGTGGTGGGGCTGGTGGGCCCGGTCGACGGCGGCGACGCGGCCCGCTACGACCGCGGCTTCGTCCTCGGGGTGAAGGCGGTGAACCCGAAGGCCGAGGTCAAGGTGGCCCACACCGGCAGCTTCGGCGACTTCGTGAAGGCGGCCGAGCTCGCGCACACCCAGGTCAAGGCGGGCGCCGACGTCCTCACCGGCTCCTCGCAGCAGGCGCTCGGCGCGCTCCGGGCCGTCGCCACCTACACGGACCAGCCGATCTGGTGGGTGGGCCAGGACACCGCCCAGCTCGCCATCCCGGAGAGCGTCAAGGTGGTGGCCGCGGCCAGCTACGACTACTCGGCGGTGATCGAGGCCCTGATCGCCAAGCGCCAGGCGGGCGTCCTGGGCGGGGAGAACCTGCCCCTGAGCTTCGCCAACGGCGGCTTCGTCTACAAGCTCAACGACAAGGTCGGGCCGGTGCTCACCTCGGAGATGCGGAGCAAGGTGGACGCCGCCAAGGCGAGCCTGACCGCCGGCAAGCTGCCGCTCGACTGGAAGAGCGTGAAGTTCTGAGCGCGACGCCCGCAGCCGCGCCCGAGCCGCTGCGCGAGCTCGCGCTCGAGGCGATCACCAAGCGCTTCCCCGGGATCCTGGCCTGCGATCGGGTCTCCCTGCGCGTGCGGCGCGGGGAGGCCCTCGCCCTGGTGGGCGAGAACGGCGCCGGCAAGTCGACGCTCATGAACATCCTGGCCGGCCTCTACCAGCCGGACGGGGGGCGGATCCTGGTGAACGGCGCGCCGGTCCACTTCCGGACCCCGGCGGACGCGTTCGACCGGGGCGTCGGCATGGTCCACCAGGACTTCATGCTGGTGCCGAGCATGACGGTGGCCGAGAACGTGGCCCTCGGCCTCCGCCACCTCCACGGCCGGCTGCGCCTCGACCTGGCGGAGGCGCGGCGGCGGGTGGTCGAGGTCGCGGAGCATCACGAGCTGCCGGTCGACCCCGACACCCACGTCTGGCAGCTCTCGGTCGGCGAGCAGCAGCGGGTGGAGCTGGTGAAGACCCTCTGCCTCGGGGCGCAGCTCCTGATCCTGGACGAGCCCACCTCCGCCCTCACCCCGCAGGAGACCGACGACCTGCTCGAGCGCCTGAAGCGGATGACCGCCGAGGTCTCGGTCATCTTCATCAGCCACAAGCTGAACGAGGTGAAGGCCCTCTCCGACCGGGTCACCATCCTCCGCCACGGGGCGGTGGTCTTCAACGGCACCACCGCCGACCACTCCACCTCGGAGCTGGCCGCGCTCATGACCGGCCACGAGGTGGTCCTCCCGCGCAACCAGGGCGGGGGCGAGGCCGGGCGGCCGGTGCTCGCGGTCCGTGGGCTCCGGGTGCGCGGCGACCGCGGCCACCTCGCCCTCGACGGGCTCGACCTCGAGCTCCGGGCCGGGGAGATCCTGGGGCTGGCGGGGGTCTCGGGCAACGGGCAGCGCGAGCTGGCGGACGCCCTCGCCGGCCTCCGGCCGGTGGAGGCGGGGAGCGTCCGGCTCGACGGCGAGGAGCTGGCCGGGGCCGGGCCGGGCCGCATCATCGCGCGGGGGATGGGCTACATCCCGGAGGACCGGCACCACGAGGGGATCGTGCCGGGCTTCAGCGTCCGGGAGAACCTGGTCCTCAAGGACTTCGCCGCCGCCCCCTTCAGCCGGGGCGGGCTTCTCCGCCCCGCCGAGATCGAGCGGAACGCCCGCCACCTGCGGGAGCGCTTCGACGTCCGCTGCTCCTCCCTGGGCGTCGCCACCGGCGCCCTCTCGGGCGGGAACATCCAGAAGGTGATCCTGGCCCGGGAGCTGGCGCGCCGCCCCCGGGCGCTGGTCGCCGTCTACCCGACCCGGGGCGTCGACATGGGCGCCGAGGAGTTCATCCACAACCAGCTCCTCGCCTTGCGCCGGGAGGGGGCGGGGATCCTCCTGGTCTCCGAGGAGCTCGAGGAGATCATGAACCTGTCCGACCGCGTGGCCGTCATCTACCGCGGGCGGATCCTGGACGTGCTCCCCTCCCGCGAGGCGACGCGGGAGCGGCTCGGCCTCCTCATGGCCGGGGTGGCCGCGTGAGCCGGCGTCTGCGGCTGGTCTACGCGAGCGCGGTGGTGCTGGCCGCCGCCGCGGCCGCCACCGGGGCCGCCGCCCTGGTGCTCTGGGCGATCGGGGCGAGCCCGGCCGCCACCTTCGCGGTGATCCTCACCGGGCCGCTCCAGGACCGCTTCGGCGCGAGCGAGATCCTGGTCCGGGCGGTGCCGCTCACCCTGGTGGCCCTCGGCATCGCGGTCTCCTTCCGCAGCGGGATCCTGAACATCGGCGCCGAGGGGCAGATGCAGGTGGGGATCCTGGCCTGCGCCGCGGTGGCGCTCGCCTTCCCCGGGCTGCCCCGGCCGGCGCTCCTCCCGCTCTGCCTCCTGGCGGGCGCGGCGGGGGGCGCGCTCTGGGGCGGCGTGGCGGGGGTGCTCCGGGCCCGCCTGGGCGTGAACGAGATCCTGAGCACGGTGATGCTCAACTACATCGCCGCGCAGCTCTACACCTTCCTCCTCCGCGGGCCGATGATCGACCCCGACGAGCTGATGACCGGCTCCGGGACCCCCCAGTCGATGCGTCTTCCCCGGGCCGCCTGGCTCGACCGCCTCGTGCCCGGGACGCGCCTCCACTCCGGGCTGCTCCTGGCGCTCGTGCTCGCCGCGCTGGTCTGGCTCCTCCTCTGGCGGACCACCCTCGGCTTCCGGATGCGGGCGGCCGGGGCGGGGAGCAAGGCCGCCCGCTACGCCGGGATCCCGGTGGAGCGCTCGCTGGTGGTGGCCATGCTGATCGCGGGCGGCTTCGCAGGCCTGGCCGGGTCGGTCGAGGTGACCGGGGTGCACCACCGGGCGATCGAGGCGATCTCGGCCGGCTACGGCTTCGCCGGGATCGTGGTGGCGCTCTTCGGCGGGCTCCACCCGGCCGGCATCGTCCCGGCCGCGGTCTTCTTCGGCCTCCTGCTCGTGGGCGCCGACATGACCCAGCGGTCGGCGGGCGTGCCCGCCAACATGGTCCTCGTCCTCCAGGGCGTGATCATCCTGGCGATCGTCTCCGCCAAGACCTACCTCGACGACCCCTACGCGCGGGAGCGGATGGCGCGCCTGCTCCGGCGAGCCGGGCTCCTCGCCCCGCCGCCCGCCGCCGAGGGGGAGGCCGAGCCGTGAGCGCCGCCCACATGCTCCGGGACATCCTCTCCCTGGGGGTGCCCTTCTCCGTCGCCCTGCTCCTCGCCGCCCTGGGAGAGATGTTCAACCAGCGCGCCGGGGTCTTCAACCTGGGCTGCGAGGGGATGATGAGCATGGGGGCCTTCCTGGCCTTCCTGCCCGCCCAGCTGCTCCGCGGCGGCCCGCTCGCGGCCTGGGGCAACCCGGCCGGCTTCCTCCTCGCGGCGCTCGGCGGGGCTGCCCTGGCGCTCCTCTTCGCCCTCGTGACGGTGACCTTCCGGGCGCCGCAGGGCATCGCCGGGATCGGGCTGCAGCTCCTCGGCTGGGGGACGGCGGGCGCCCTGTTCCGCCACTTCTTCGGCGGCGTGACGGGCGTCGAGGGCGTCGCCACCTGGCCGGTGCCCGGCCTCTCGCGGATCCCGGTGGTGGGCGGCATCCTCTTCGACCACAACCCAGTCGTCTACCTGGCCTTCCTGGCGGTGCCGGCGAGTTGGTACCTGCTCTTCCGGACCCCCTGGGGGCTCCGGGTCCGCGCGGTGGGGACGCACCCCCGGGCGGCGGACTCGATGGGGATCGACGTGGTCCGGGTGCGCTACCAGGCCCTGATGCTGGGGGGCGCGATGGCGGGGCTGGGGGGGGCCTACCTCTGCCTCTGCCAGGCCAAGATGTTCGCCGACGACCTGGTGGCCGGGCGCGGGTTCATCGCCGTGGCCCTGGTCTACTTCGGGCGCTGGACACCCTGGGGGATCACCGGCGGCGCGCTGCTCTTCAGCCTCGCCCAGGCGCTCCAGCTCTCCATCCAGGTGGGGGGCATCAAGTTCCCGTACGAGTTCGCGGTGATGCTCCCCTACGCCCTGGTCATCCTCGTGCTCGCCCTGGCGGGCCGGTCCCGGATCCTCGGGCCGACCGCGCTCGGCCGGCCGTACGACCGGGAGCGGCGGGTTTGAGGCCGGCCTCCGCCCCGGCCCGCGCGCCGCGCGCCGGGAACGGACGACCATCATGAGGCAGGCGGTGATGACCGCGCCCGGGCGGCGGTCCGCGGCCGCGCCCCGGGTGACCAGGTCACCATCCAGCCCCAGGTGAGCTGCGGCGCCTGCTACCCGAGCTGGCCACTTTGACCTGACCGAGAGTCATTCGCAGCCCGACGAGGCTCCGTCGGTGCCGCGCGCGACCCGTCGACGGACAAATGGGCGCCCGATCACACTGTTTGCAGGCGAGGGTAGACGACGCCCGGGCTGTCCCGTTGAACAGCCTC
>DATKAL010000301.1:0-21129 GCA_035498135.1 Anaeromyxobacter sp. | reverse complement strand
CGCATGCTGCGCGAGGCGCAGCTGGCCGCCCAGGCGCGCGAGGACTTCCTGCACGTCGCCTCGCACGAGCTGCGCGGCCCGCTCGGCACGCTGCGGCTCGGGGTCCAGCTCCTCGCCCGGGACGTCCGCGCCGGCAACGAGGCCCGGCTCGAGGCCCGGCTCGGGCTGGTGGAGCGCCAGGCGGAGCGGCTCTCGCGCCTCTCCGACATGCTGCTGGACGTCTCCCGGATCACCTCGGGCCGCCTGGAGCTGTTCCGCGAGGACGTCGACCTGGCCGCCCTGTCCGCGGAGGCGGCGGGCCGGCTCGCCGGCGAGGCGGCCGAGGCGGGGTGCGTGCTCTCGGTGAAGGCACCCTCGCCCGTGCGGGCCCGGATCGACCCGGGCCGCCTGGACCAGGTGCTCGTCAACCTGCTCTCCAACGCCCTCAAGTACGGCCGGGGTGGCCCGGTCGAGCTCCGGGTGGAGGGCCGGGGCGACCGCGCGGTGATCTCGGTGAAGGATCGCGGCATCGGGATCGCGCAGGAGGACCAGGAGCGGATCTTCGGGCGCTTCGAGCGGGCGGTGTCCGGCCGGAACTACTCCGGGCTCGGGCTGGGGCTCTGGATCGTCCGCCGGATCGTGGAGGCCCACGGCGGGACCATCGGCGTCTCGAGCGCGCCGGGAGAGGGATCCACCTTCACGGTGGAGCTGCCGCTCGGGCCGGTGGGCGCTGGACGCACCCCGGCCCCCTGACACCCCAAGCGGGGCGTGCGAGGATGGTCCCGCGCCATCGGGAGGGGAGCGCGCCGGAGACCCGTGCGTTCCGCCCTGCGCTTCCCCGCCACCCTCCTCGCTGCGATCGCCCGGCTGGCCGCGGCGCCCGCCTCCGGGCTCCTGGCAGGCGCGCCGCTCGCGGGTGGCCGCCGGGCCGGTCCGGCGAGCCGGTTGCGCCGCTCCCTCCGCGCCTCGACCGCCGAGGGCCTGTTCGCCGAGCTGGTGGCGGCCTGCGCGGGCACCACCGCGCTCACCGGGTGGGCGCTCCACCTGGGCGCGAGCCCGCTGGAGGTCGGGCTGGTCGGCGCCCTCCCCCAGCTCGCCCAGGTGGTGCAGCTCCCGGCCGCCTGGGCGACCGCGCTCCACGGACGCCGGCGGGTGGCCATCGCGGCGGTCACGCTCTCGCGCCAGGCGCTCCTGCCGCTCGCGTTCCTGCCCTTCCTCGGCCTCGGTCCGGCCCCGGCCCGGGCGGTGGTCCTCGCGGTGGCCTCGCTCTCCGCCGCCCTGGGCGTGGTGGGGAACAACGCCTGGACCGCCTGGATGGGAGAGCTCGTGCCCGAGGGCCTGCGCGGGCGCTATTTCGGGCGGCGGACGGCCGCCTGCACGCTCGGCGGGACCCTGGCCGGGGTGGCGGCGGCCCGGATGCTGGACGCGGCCGGCGCCCGCCAGGCCGTCGGCCCGGCCCTGGCAGCGCTCGCCGCCCTGGCCTGCGCCTTCGGGGCGGTGACCACGTTCCTCATGTCGAGGCAGCACGAGCCGCCCGTCCCGGCCGCTCCCCGCCCCACGCTCGCCGCCTCCCTGCGGCCGTGGCGCGATCCAGAGGCGCGCGGCCTCCTCCTCTACCAGCTCGCCTGGAACGCCTCGGTCGGCCTGGGGGGCGGCTACTTCACCTTCTTCCTCCTGCACGACGTGGGGGCCGGGTTCACGGTCGTGGCGATGCAGGCGGCCGGGTCGGCGGCCGCCAGGGTGCTGACCGCGCCGCTCTGGGGGAAGGCGGTGGACCGCTTCGGCGCGCGCCCGGTCCTCGCCGCCTGCTCCTTCGCGGTGGCGGGGCTGCCGGTGGTCTGGCTCGCCACGGGGCCGGGGCGGCTCTGGCCCATCGCCGTCGACGCGGTGGTGGGCGGGGTGGCGTGGGGCGGACACGCGCTCGCCTCCTTCACCGTCCCGCTGGCGGTGGCGCCGCGGCGGGATCGGCCCTTCTACCTGGGCGCCTTCGCCATGGCGGGCGGCATCGCCTACGCCGGGGCGGCCGCGGCCGGGGGAGCGCTGGTGGCGGTCCTGCCCCGCACGGTCTCCACGCTCCTCGGGGCGGGGACGCCGCTCGCGGTCCTGTTCGCGATCTCCGCGGCCGGGCGGCTGGCGAGCGCGACCCTGGCCCTGCGCATCCCGGAGCACGGCGCCGGGACCTTGCTCGAGCTCCACCGCGCCGCCCGCGGCGCCGTGGCGGCGGTGGCGATCCGCATGGCGGGACGGCGCCCGGAGCCGGGGTGACGTCCTTCCGCCCGGGTGGGGCGAGGCGGGATGCCACCCCGTTGCGGCTCCTGCCGCGGGTGGCGGCGGGGCGCTAGGATCTCCTCGGCCGGGGCGTCCTGCGCCGGCTGGGAGGCGCGCCATGCCCACCGCGGAGTGGAAGAAGATCTGCTGCCCCATCGACTTCTCCGACGCCTCGCGCGCCGCCATGGAGATCGCAGCGGACGTGGCCCGCCGCAACGACGGCGAGCTGACCCTGCTCCACGCCTACCCGATCCCCGGGTACACCTTCCCGGACGGCTCGGTGGTGGCGAGCCCCTCGATGCTCCAGGAGCTCGCCGACCAGGCGCAGCGCCACCTGGACGAGTGGGCGGCCGAGGCCGCCCGGCTGGGCGCGCGGGTGGTCACGGCCAAGGCGGTGGGCGAGCCGGCCCACGAGATCCTGGCCTTCGCCCAGGCGCAGGGCACCCAGCTGGTGGTGCTCGGGACCCACGGCCGGACCGGGCTGGAGCACGCGCTCATGGGCTCGATCGCCGAGCGGGTGGTGCGGCGCGCGCGCTGCCCGGTGCTGACGGTGCACCCTTCCACCCCGCGGCCGGGAAAGCGCGGGAAGAGCTGACCTGGCGCCCGGCGCGCATTCACGATCAGTCACCGATCGCCTGAGGGCAGGGAGGCGGTCGGGCCCGGTCCCCGGCGGTTTTCTTGGCGCAAGCGGTCCGGGTCGGATATCCCGGGGCCAGGGAGAACGCCATGGCCGACCTGGTCACCGAGTACATGGGGCTGGCGCTGCCGTCGCCGCTGGTGCTGGCGAGCTCCGCCTTCTCGAACCGGATCGAGAACCTGGAGGCGGCCGAGGGGCACGGGGCGGGGGCGGTGGTGCTCCGCTCGCTCTTCGAGGAGCAGATCGAGGCCGCCGGGACCGCCCTGGAGGAGGAGCTGGCGCGCGGGGCGGACTCGCACCCGGAGGCCCGCACCTACTTTCCGCCCCAGCGGGTGGGGCCCCACGAGTACCTCTCCCTGGTGGAGCGGGCCAAGCGGGCCCTGGAGATCCCGGTGATCGCCAGCCTCAACTGCTGCACCCCCGGGAGCTGGACCGAGTACGCACGCGACATCGAGCAGGCCGGGGCCGACGCCCTCGAGGTGAACCTCTACGCCGTGGAGGCCGATCCGCGGGTGGGCGCCGAGGAGGTGGAGCGGCGCTACCTCGAGGCGGTCCACGCCGTGCGCCAGGCGGTGCGCATCCCGGTGGCGGTGAAGCTCTCCCCCTTCTTCAGCTCGCTGGCGAGCTTCGCCGGGCGCCTCGACGCCCTCGGGGTCTCGGCGCTCGTCCTCTTCAACCGCTTCCTCCAGCCCGATATCTCGCTGGAGAAGATGGCGGCCGCCCCCACCATGACCCTCTCCAGCCCGGCCGAGGCGCTCCTCCCCCTGCGCTGGATCGGGATCCTCCACGGTCGCGTCCGGGCCGACCTCGCCGCGAGCACCGGCGTGTACGACGCGCCCGGGGCGCTCAAGCAGATCCTGGCCGGCGCCAAGGTGGTGCAGCTCGCCTCCTGCCTGGTGAAGAACGGGATCCCCCACCTGGGCAAGATCCTGGCCGGGATGGAGGAGTGGCTCGACCGGCGCGGTGCCGGCTCCGTCGGCGAGGTCCGGGGGACGCTCTCCCAGCGCGAGATCCACGATCCGGGTGCCTTCGAGCGCGCCCAGTACGTCCACCTCATCCTCTCCCAGAACATCTGAGCGCGAGCGGCCTGGGCCGACGGCGCCGCGGGCCGATGCTCGGCGGAGCGGCCTGTCGTCGCAGCCCCGCGCGGGGGGATGAAATGCGCCCGGACATGGATACCCATCCCCCGGACCGAGAGGAGGACGATCGATGGCCAAGCTCAGCGGGACCAAGACCCACCAGAACCTGAAAGACGCCTTCGCCGGCGAGTCGCAGGCCAACCGCCGCTACCTGTACTTCGCCAAGGTGGCGGACGTGGAGGGCTACCCGGAGGTGGCCTCGAACTTCCGCGAGACGGCGGAAGGGGAGACCGGCCACGCCCACGGGCACCTGGACTTCCTGAAGGCGGTGGGCGACCCGGCCACCGGACTGCCCATGGGCGACAGCGCCCTGAACCTCAAGGCGGCCATCGCCGGGGAGACGCACGAGTACACCGACATGTACCCGGGCATGGCCAAGACCGCGCGGACGGAGGGGTTCGCCGAGATCGCCGACTGGTTCGAGACCCTGGCCAAGGCGGAGAAGTCCCACGCCGGCCGCTTCGACAAGATGCTGAAGTCGATCTCGTAGCGATTTAGACTGTGTCTAAATATAACCGACCCGGCGCGGCCCCGCGTGGGACTGCGCCGGGTCATTCCGTCCTGGCGCGGCGCAGCCGAGGATCCCATCCATGAGCACGTCCGACCAGCAGCCCGAGAAGCGCATCTCCTACCTCCCGACCCCCGGGCTCAGCTACGACCCGGCGGAGGAGCGGTACTGGGATCCGTCCGCGGTCGACGCCGAGGTCCACCGCGCCTTCGAGATCTGTCACGGCTGCCGGATGTGCTTCAAGTACTGCGACAGCTTCCCGCGCCTCTTCGACTTCATCGACCACCGCCACGACGGCGACGTGCGCAAGCTCGCGCCGGACGAGGTGGAGCAGGTGATGGACGCCTGCTTCCAGTGCAAGCTCTGCGAGGTGCAGTGCCCCTACACCCCCCGCGACGGGCACGAGTTCCAGCTCGACTTCCCCAAGCTGGTCCACCGCTGGCGCGGGGTCCGGCAACGCGGGAAGAAGCCCACCCTCCGCCAGCGGGTGCTGAACGATCCCGACGGCGCCGGGAAGCTCGCCCGCCGCTCCCTGGGGATGGCGAACGTGATGAACCGCGTCCGCCCCTTCCGGATCCTGATGGAGAAGGCGGTCGGCGTGCACCGCGACAAGCTCCTCCCCGACTTCGCCGGACAGGCCTTCGACGCCTGGGCGGAGGCGAACGGGCACGTGAAGGCCGAGCCGGGCGGCGAGGCGGTCCTCTTCCAGACCTGCTTCGTGCAGCACAACGAGCCGGAGCTGGGGAAGGACGCGCTCTTCGTGCTCAAGAAGAACGGGGTCGACGTCCGGGTGGTGAAGGGGCTCGAGTGCTGCGGTATGCCGGCCTGGGAGCACGGGGATCTGGAGTCGCTCCGCCGCCAGGCGCGCCACGACCTCGACCTCCTCCTCCCCTTCGTCGAGCGGGGGGCCAAGGTGCTGGTGCTGAACCCCACCTGCTCGATGATGATGCGGCGGGAGTGGCCGCACCTCCTCGCCGGGGACGACCGGCCCCGGGCGGAGAAGCTCGCCGCCGCGGTGATGGACGTGTCCGAGTTCCTCTGGTCGATCCGGAACGAGCCCCGGTTCGACACGGGGTTCAAGAGCGCCCCGCCGGGCGGCAAGGTGGCCTACCACGCCCCCTGCCACCTGCGGGCGCAGGCGATCGGCTTCAAGGGGCGCGATCTGCTGCGCAAGATCCCGGGTGTCTCCATCGCCTCGACGGTGATGGAGTGCTGCGGACACGACGGGACCTTCGCCATGACCGTGGAGGGGTTCGAGCCCTCCCGGCGGATCGGGGAGAAGGCCTTCCAGGGCATGAAGGCGGCCGAGGCGGAGGTGTGGACCACCGACTGCCCCCTGGCCGCGATCCAGTTCCGGCAGCACGCCGGCAAGAAGCCGCTCCACCCGATCTCCATCCTCGCCCGGGCGTACCGCGAGGGCGGCTTCGGGCCGGGGAGCGGCGAGGGAGGCGAGCGATGAAGGCGGTGCGGCGCGAGGAGATCCTGGACCCCTCCACCTACGAGCGGTCGCGCGGGGAGATCCGGCCGGCGGTGATCGAGGCGAAGCGCCTCCGCCGGGTGACGGTGGGTGGGGTCCTCACCTTCCTGTTCGAGAACACCGCCACCATCCGTTACCAGATCCAGGAGATGGTCCGGGCCGAGCGGATGACGCGCGAGGAGGACATCCGCCACGAGCTCGAGACCTACAACGAGCTCCTCGGCGGGACCGGCGAGCTGGGCGTCTCCCTGCTCATCGAGATCGAGGAGCCGGAGGAGCGCGACCGGAAGCTGCGCGCCTGGCTGGACCTGCCGGGCCACCTCTACCTGAGGCTGGCGAGCGGCGAGAAGGTCCGGCCCCGCTACGACGCCCGCCAGGTCGGGACCGACCGGCTCTCCTCCGTCCAGTACCTCAAGTTCGACGTGCGGGGGGAGGCACCGGTGGCGGCGGGCGCCGACCTGCCCGGGCTCACCGTCGAGGCGGCGCTCGACGCCGCGCAGCGCGACGCGCTCGCCCAGGACCTGCGCGGGGAGTGAGGGGCGGGGCGCGGCCCCCGTCAGCCGACCAGCTCCCTCAGCCGCTGGGCGCCGAGCTTGCGCCGGAGGACGAGGAACAGCTCGCCCGCCGCGATGGCGTCGGTGAGGGCGTCGTGCTGGCCGTACTCCGGGAGCCCCAGCCGCCGGCGGGCCGCGACCAGGTTGAGCTCGGGCTCGGGCTCGAGCGCGTCGGGGTCGAGGAAGCGGGTCCGCTTCGCCATCCGGAGGAGGAGGCCCACGGTGTCGACCACCGGTGGAGAGGGCCAGCGGAGCCCGGTCTCCCGGTAGCCGCGCCGCAGGAAGGCGACGTCGAGCGACGCCTGGTGCACGAGGAGCGCCCCCTCCCGCAGCCGCCGGTCGACCTCGACCAGCACCCCGTCGAGCGCCGGCGCCTGCGCGACCTCCCCGGGCAGGAGCTGGTGCGCCTTCACCGAGCCGGGATCGAACGTGGCCGCCTCCTCCGGCCGGATGAGCGAGGCGTACGCCTCGCCGAGGCGGATCCCCCCGGCGCGGATCGGGACCATCCCCACCGAGAGGATGGCGTCGCGCTTCGGGTCGAGCCCGCCCGTCTCCAGGTCGAGCGCCCAGTAGACGACATCGTCCCACCGCGGTGAGGGCCAGAGCACGAGCGTCTCGTAGCACGGCCGCAGCGCTCCCGGGCGCACCACCGGGATGACGGCCGACGAGTTTACGCGGGGTTCCAGCACCACCTACGGGTAGCCCCATTGTGGGGCTTTCGGCTACCAACCCGCATCGGTGTCTCATCGGCGGGTGTCGCGCAAGAATGCGAATGACGGGAGGTATTCCCAGCGGCAGGATGGACTGGTGAGCCTCCGCCTGGTCCCTCCCGACGCGAGCCCAGACCCGATCGGGAACGATCCGGAGCCGGCCCGCTTCGACCCCCTGCCCGATCCCGAGCGCGCCGCCTTCCCGCGCCGGCTCACGCTCGCCGACATCCGCCAGGTGCTCGACGAGGGCCGCTTCTGGACCGAGTACCAGGCGATCGTGCACGCGCGGACCGGAAGGACCGTCGCCTACGAGTCGCTGGCGCGCTTCCGCCGCCGCGACGGGCGCCCGATCGGCCCGGCGCGCGTGTTCTCGGTGCTGCACGCCGACCCCGGCCTGCTGCTGCGCGCCGAGCTGACCGTGAAGCTCCACCAGGTGGAGCGGGCCCCCCGGGCGCCGCTCTTCGTGAACCTGGATCCCGACTGCTGGTGCCGCGCCGGCGACGGGCGGCGGAACCCGTTCCTCGCCCTGTTCTCCGGGGCGCCGGCCCGCGTGGTGGTGGAGGTCACCGAGGCGCTCGCCACCGCCGACGCGGTGAGCGCTCACGCCATGATCGACGCCCTGCGCGGCCGGGGGCTGGCGGTGGCCCTCGACGACGTGGGGGCGGCCAACGGGCTCCTCTCCTTCGACGCGGTCGCCGAGGCCGAAGTGATCAAGTTCGACCGGACCCTGATCCCCCGGATGCGCCACCCGCGCTGCCGCGCCCTGGTGCAGGCCCTGGCGCGGATGGCGCGCGAGACCGGGGCGCGCACCGTGCTCGAGGGGGTCGAGACCACCTCCGAGTTCGTCCTCGCGCGAGAGCTCGGGGTGGACCTGGTGCAGGGGTTCCTCTTCCGGGACCGCGCCCAGGTGGCGGGGCGCTGAGCGCCGGCGGCGCTCCCCCGCCCGCCTCCCTCGCCTCCGGCCTTCGCTCCTCCCCGATCGCGCCGGGCTCGGCGCGTCCTCGCTCCTCGGGGTGCCCCGCGGGTCGAATCTCCGACCCGTCGGAGGGGGGGCAGGGCGTGGTGCCCCGGACCCTGGGTGCGGGACGCCTCTGCCCGGCCAATCCCTTGCCGACCCGAACGACCGGCCCGCGCCCGCGCAAGCGACCGAGACCCCTATCACTCACTGGTCACCACCGTCCGACCTCCCCGGCGGCCCCGCGGTTGCACAGGGGCGCGGTCGAGGCCGAACCCAACCCCCCATTCACGAGGTCGTCGACATGAAGAAGATTCTCATCTGCGCCGCGGCGTTCCTGGCGCTCGCCGCCGCGCCCGCCCGCGCCCAACTCGCCGGCAAGAAGGTGCTGTTCGTGAACTCGTACCACGAGGGCTACGAGTGGAGCGACGGCGAGGAGAAGGGCGCGAAGTCGGTGCTCGAGGCCGCCGGCGCCCAGGTGACGTTCTTCCGGATGGACACCAAGCGCCACCAGGACGAGGCCTTCCGCAAGGCCGCCGGCCAGAAGGCCAAGGCCCAGATCGAGGCGCTCAAGCCGGACGCGGTCATCCTCTCCGACGACCCGGCCGTCCAGTACCTGCTGGTCCCCTTCTACAAGGACGCGAGCCTCCCGTTCGTCTTCTGCGGGGTGAACTGGGAGGCGACCAAGTACGGCCTGCCCTACAAGAACGCCACCGGCATGGTCGAGGTCGCCCTGGTGAAGGAGCTGCTCGGGGCGATGAAGGACTACGCCAAGGGCCCGCGGGTCGCCTTCCTCACGGTGGACTCCGAGACCGAGCGGATCGAGCTGCCCTACTACAAGAAGGCGCTCGGCCTCTCCTTCAGCCACGAGAAGCTGGTCAAGACCTTCGCGGAGTGGAAGGACGCCTACACCAAGCTCCAGGGCGAGACCGACGCGATCCTGCTCGGCAACTTCGCCGGGATCAACGACTGGAACGAGAAGGAGGCGGCGGAGTTCGCCGCCGCCCACGCCAAGGTGATCTCGGGCGCCATGTACGACTTCATGATGCCCTACGCCATGCTCGGCTTCGTGAAGGTGGCCGAGGAGCAGGGGCAGTGGGCGGCCAAGACCACCATCGCCATCCTCAAGGGGACCGCGCCGAGCGCCATCCCCGTCACCCCCAACAAGCAGGCCAAGGTGCTCCTCAACCCGGCGGTGGCGGGCAAGGCCGGCATCCTCTTCAAGCCCGAGCTCGTCCGCTCGGCCCAGGTCGCCAAGTAGCCACGTCTCCGGCGCCACGCCGGAGCAGGGAGGCTCTCCATGTTCGTCCGGGCCAAGGTCGCGCTGGTCCAGGCGCTCGCCGTGGGCGCCGCGCTGGCGGTGCTCCTGTGGGTGAACTACCTGGTGGTCTCCGGCGTGGTGCAGGAGAAGGACGAGAAGCTCTACTTCCAGAAGCTCTCGGCGGTGCTCTCCCGGATCGAGGGCGAGCACGCCACCCTGTCCAAGAGCGGGCTGGGCGAGGTCGAGGCGTACGTGCAGAACGCCCAGCGCGCGGTGGCGGACGAGCTGGCCCGCTCCGCCGCCGCCGAGGGTGGGGTCTTCCTCCTGGTTCTGGACGGCGAGGGGAAGGTGGTGGTCCACCCGCGCCTCGCCGCCGGGGCGGCCGACTACGCCCAAGCCGGCTGGCGGGTCCGGCTGGGTGAGCAGGCCGGCGGCGCCCGCACGCTGGCGGCCGAGGTCGACGGGGCGGACGCCTGGCTCGCCTACGACCGGTTCCCGGCCTGGGGCTGGACGGTGGCCTACGTGGTTCCGCAGGCGGTCCGGACGGCCGCCGTCCACCACCTGCTCTGGATCCTGCTCGGGCTCTCCACCGGGGCCATGGCAGTGATCCTGGCGATCAGCTGGTTCGGACACCGGACCGTCTCGCGGACGGTCGGGGCGGTCGTGGCGGAGGGCGCCCGGCTCCGCGACGCGGTGGCCGCCGGCCGGCTCGAGACGCGCAGCGACGCCGAGGCGATCGAGGCCGAGCTCCGCCCCGTGCTCCAGGGGATCGACGAGATCATGGAGGCCTTCGCCCGGCCGCTCCGGACCACCACCGAGCGCCTGAGCCGCATCGGGCGGGGGGACATCCCGCCCCGGATCGAGGAGGCCTACCAGGGCGACTTCAACGTCATCAAGGAGTCGCTCAACGGCTGCATCGACGCGGTCAACGCGCTGGTGGCCGACACCCGGATGCTGGCCCAGGCGGGCGTGGAGGGGCGGCTCGCGACCCGGGCCGACGCCTCCCGGCACCAGGGCGACTTCGCCAAGGTGGTGCAGGGGGTGAACGACACCCTCGACGCGGTGGTCGGCCCGCTCACCGCGGCGGCGCGCCACGTCGAGGAGATCTCCCGCGGAGAGATCCCCGCGCCCGTCACCGCCGAGTGGCGGGGCGACTTCGGCGCCCTGAAGCAGAGCCTGAACCGCTGCATCGTCGCGGTGAACGCGCTGGTGGCCGACGCGGACGGCCTGGCGGTCGCGGCGGTGGAAGGGCGGCTCGCCACCCGCGCCGACGCCTCCCGGCACCAGGGCGACTTCCGCCGGGTGGTCGAGGGCGTCAACCGCACCCTCGACGCGGTGATCGGGCCGCTCACCGTGGCGGCCCGCTACGTCGAGGACATCTCCCGGGGGCGGATCCCGGAGAAGATCACCGCCGAGTACCAGGGCGACTTCGACGCCGTGAAGCGGAACCTCAACGGCTGCATCGAGGCGGTTCGCGGCCTGGTGGCCGACGTCCGCCTCCTCGCCCAGGCGGCGGTGGAGGGCAAGCTCTCCACCCGGGTGGACGCCTCGCGGCACCAGGGCGACTTCGCCCGCATCGTGGAGGGGATGAACGAGACCCTCGACGCCGTGGTCCGGCCCATCGACGAGGCCAGCGGGGCGCTCGAGCGGCTCGCCCGCCGCGACCTGCGCGCCCGGGTGAGCGGCAGCTTCCGCGGGGACCACGCCCGGATCGCCGGGGCGGTGAACGGCACCGCCGAGGCGCTCCACCAGGCCCTCGCCCAGGTGGCCGACGCGGTCGACCAGGTGTCGAGCGCCGCCGCCCAGATCGCCTCCTCCAGCCAGGCGGTGGCGAGCGGCGCCTCCGAGCAAGCCTCGAGCCTGGAGCAGACCACCTCCAGCCTGGACGCGGTCTCGTCCAGCACCCGCCACGCCGCCGACAGCGCCCAGGCGGCCAACGCCCTCGCCCAGGCGGCCCGCGGGGCGGCCACCGAGGGCGGGACCGCGGTCGACCGGATGCAGGACGCGATGGCCAAGATCAAGGCCAGCGCCGAGGGCACCTCCCAGATCATCCGCGACATCAACGACATCGCCTTCCAGACCAACCTCCTCGCCCTCAACGCCGCGGTGGAGGCGGCCCGGGCGGGCGACGCGGGCCGCGGCTTCGCGGTGGTGGCCGAGGAGGTCCGCTCGCTGGCGCTCCGCGCCAAGGAGGCGGCCACCCGCACCGAGGAGCTGATCCGCCAGTCGGTGAGGGAGGCGGCCGACGGGGCGGCCACCAGCCGGCAGGTGGCCGGGAAGCTGGGCGAGATCGTCGAGGGCGTGGGGAAGGTCTCGGACATCGTCTCCGAGATCGCCTCCACCGCCCGCCAGCAGGCCACCGGCATCGAGCAGGTGGTGACGGCGATGTCCGAGATGGACCGGGTCACCCAGCAGAACGCGGCCAGCGCCGAAGAGTCGTCCTCTGCGGCGAGCGAGCTCTCCGGGCAGGCGGAGGAGCTGGCGGCGATGGTGGGGTCGTTCCAGCTGGAGCGGCTCCGGCTGGCCGCCGTCCCCGCTCAGAAGAGGTCGGTGCGGTAGTGGTAGGCGGCCCGCTCCTGCCAGACCTCGATGGCGCGGAAGGCGTCCCGTAGCCGGCTCCGCTCGATCGAGGAGAGGTCGGCGATCGACACCACGTTCACCGGCGGCTTCCCCTCGGAGATCATCCGGAGCTGCTCGCGGAGCCGGAGCCGGAGGAGGAAGCGGTAGGCCTCGGAGAGCGTCTCGCAGCTGTCCCGCTCGATCAGCCCGGCCGCTACCGCGCTCCGCAGCCGCTCGAGGGTGTTGGAGGAGACCGCCCCCGCCTCGAGCCCGTACACCCGGGCGAGGAAGACGATGGGGCTGATCCCCTTGAGCTTCAGGTCCACCTTGGAGGAGTCGCCCCGCAGCCGGAGGACCAGCCCCCCCGGGGGATGGAAGGTGAGCGCGCTCTTCGCCATGGCGGAGAGGAAGACCCGGGCGCCGCGGGCCCGGGCGACGATCTCCCGGAGCGAGGCCACCGCCAGCTGGCCGTGCGCGGTGCGGAAGTCGAAGAAGATGGAGGCCTCGAGCAGCGCCTGCGGCGTGGGGCGGTCGAGCCAGGCGCCGAACCGCTCCTTCCACTCGGAGAGCGGCCCCTGCCAGCGGGTGGCCATGTAGCCGCCCGGGCAGCGCGGGAACCCGGCCGCCTGGAGGTCGGCGTTGACCCGCTCGGCCAGGCGCTGGAAGTACTCCCGGGCGGCGGGCGAGTCCTCCTCCCAGGCCAGGGCGTTGTCCTGGTCGGTGAGGAGGGTCTGCTCCATCCGCCCCTCGGAGCCGAACACCAGCCAGGCGTAGGGGGAGGGCGGCGGCCCCAGCTCCGCCTCCGCCCAGCGCAGGATCCGGGCGAGCAGGGTGTCGTTCAGGCGGGCGACGAAGCCGCCGATCACGATCGGCTCGAGGCCGCCGGCGAAGAGGGCCGACGCCATCTCGGTGACCTTGGTGCCGTAGCCGGGGAGGGCGTCGCGCCCGCCGAGCCGCTCCACCCGCTTCATCACCGCCACCGGCCCGGCGGCGGTGCACTTGAGGAGGTCGGTGGAGGAGAGGACCCCGACGATCTCCTGGCCCCGCACCACCGGCAGGTGGTGGACGCCCGCGTCGAGCAGGATCTGCCAGGCCTCGTACACGGGGGTGTCGGCGGGGACGGTCTTGAGCGGCGCGGAGTAGACCTGGAGGAGGGGGGTCTCCGGCCCGCGCCCGGCGGCCAGGACCCGCCGCCGGAAGTCGCGGTCGGTGACGATCCCCGGCGGGGTCGAGTCGACGATCACCGACGAGACCGAGCGCTCCGCCATCACCCGCGCCGCCTCGCCCACCGAGGCGCTGCTCGGCACCCGAACCACCGGACCGCGCAGGAGCGAGGAGACCGGCACCGCCAGGTCCGGCTGGAAGCTCGCCACCTGCGAGCGCTCCAGGCTGTTCTTGAGCCGCTCCGCCAGGCCGGAGGCGAAGTGGCCGGCGAAGGGGGCGTGGGCGAGGAGGGCCTCGAACTGCCGCTTCGGGAGGCGGTAGGCGAGGAGGTCCTCCTCCACCATCACGTCGAGGGTGGCCTTCCCGGAGATGAGGGAGGTGAACCCGAAGATCTCCCCCTCCTCCAGCACCTGGAGCGTCTGGCCGTCGCGCTCGAGCCGGACCGCCCCCTTGCGGATCACGTAGAGGTGCTCCGAGGGCGTCCCGCCCCGCTGGAGGAGGCGCGTGCCCGCCGGGAAGAAGACGATCTCGAGGGCCCGGGCGGCCTCCTGGAACGCGGCCGGCGGGAGGGCGTCGAAGGGGGCCGTGCCCCGCACGAAAGTGACCGGGTCGAGGGCGGCCATCGGCGACCATCCTAGCAGAGCGCGCGGGCCGGACGCGGGGCGGGGCTCGAGACCTCACGGCCCCGCGAGCCGGGCCACCGCCGCCTCGATGGCGGCCGCGTCCTGGCCGCCCTGCGCCGTCACCTCCGGGGCGAGCGGGGGCTCGTAGGGCGTCCCCGCCCCGGGGAGGTCGGGCAGCTCGCCGGCCCGGGCCTGCTCCCAGAGCCCCTTCGGATCCCGCGCGGCGCAGACGTCGGCGGGGACGTCGACGAGGATCTCCACGAAGCGGGGGGCGCGGGCGCGGACCCGGTCCCGGAAGGCGCGGCGCGAGCCGGTGGCCGCCACCACCGCGACGAGCCCCTGCCCGGCGAGGAGCAGGGCCAGGTTCCCGAGGGTCTCGTAGAACGCGCCCCGGCCCGCCGGGTCGTGGCCGGGGGCGGGCACGAGCGCCTCTCGGACCGCGTCGCCGTCGAGGAGCAGGGCCGGGATACCCCGGGCGCCGAGCCGGCAGGCGAGGGCCCTCCCCAGCGTGGACTTCCCCGAGGCGGGGAGGCCCGTCACCCAGACCACCGCGCCCGGCCTCATCCGCCCTCCTCCTTCCCGAGGAGCTCCTCGGCCGCCCCCGGGTCCAGCCGGCCCGCGTCGAGGGCCCGCTCCGCCAGCGAGAGCACCGCGTCCCGCGCCGCCGCGGAGAGCCCGGGGTAGAAGCGCGGGCTGGCGAGCACCAGCGCCCTCCAGGCCAGCCAGGGGGGGGCGGCCTCGAGCAGCCCGGGGTCGCGCGCGCCGGCGAGGTAGGTCTCCCAGAACCGGCGCCAGAGCGCCCCGAGCCCCTGCGGCCAGGCGGCTCGGTGGTCGAGGGCGAAGAAGACGTAGTTCACCGAGAGCGCGGTCACGTCGTCGGCCGGATCCCCCTTCCCGCCGCGGCTCGCGTCGAGGGCGGTGAACCCGGTGCCGTCCTCCCCCGGTCCGGGCGGCCGGAAGACCAGGTTGAAGGGGTGGAAGTCGCCGTGCGTGCGGGAGAGCCGCCCGGCGCGCTCGCGGAGCCGCCAGCGCCAGGCCAGGCACCGCTCCTCGATGGCCCTGAGCCGCGCCGGGGGCGCACCGGGCGCTCCGCCCGCCCAGGCGTCGACCATCCCGAAGATCCCCTCGCCGTGGCCGAGCAGGTCGCGGAGGGCGCGGCGCCAGGCCGCCGGGTCGTCCAGCTTCCCGGCGTGCAGGCGCACCAGCCAGCGGGCCAGGGCCTCGCAGCGGGCGAGGTCGAGCGGGCCGGCCGTCCCCTCGCGCGCGATCCGCCGGAGGTCCTCGGCGTAGAGCGTCCCCTCGGCCCAGCCGGTGGCGAGCCAGAACTCCCCCGCCCCGCCGAGCCGGATCAGGGCGCCCCCCGGGCCGATCGCCCCGACCTCGAGGGCCGGGACGTGGTCGGGGGTGCGGTTGAAGAGGTCGAAGGCGAGCAGGGCGGCCTCGGCCCGGTCGGCGCGCCGGTCGTGCCCGAACTCGTTCGCCGCCTGGAGGCGGAAGACGAACCGGGCGATCCGACCCTCCGGGAGGCGGAGGGTCACGCGGAGCGGCCGGCCGTAGCCGAGCGCCTTCGGCTGGTCCGCCGCCCCGGCGGCGTCCGGCCCGAGGGGCTCCACCTCGACCACCTCCGCGCCCGGGTGGAGCACGGCCGCCAGCTCCCGGAGCGCCGCGTGCTCGACGGGCACCCGCGCACCTCCGCCGGCAGCATAGGCCCGGCGGGCCGCCGAGGGCTCGCGCCCTCCGGGGGGCGGCGGAGGACCGCGGGGGTTTGCCTTCGGTACGGGCTGCGGCGAGACGGCTGCGGCGCGGGGTTTGTCGTGGACGGAGCGGGCGGCGCCAGGTAAACAGCCCCCGATGCCGCTCGCCCTCATCCCCTGGTTCGAGTTCCCCAGCCTCTCCTTCGGCCCGTTCACCATCCAGTCCTTCGGGGTCCTCTCCGCCCTCGGGATCCTGGCCGCCGTCCAGCTCGCGGCGCGGGGCGCCCGTCAGCTCGGTCGCGAGCCGCAGGTGATCCTCGACTTCGCCGTCGTGGGTGTGCTCTCCGGCGTGGTGGCCGGCCACCTCGCCCACCTGTTCTTCTACCACCCGGAGGAGCTCCGGGAGCCGTGGCGGATCCTCAAGTTCTGGGAGGGGCTCTCCTCGATGGGCGGCCTGGGCGGCGGGATCCTGGCGGCAGCCGCCTGGTTCCGCTGGAAGCGGATCCGCTTCGCCGACTACGCCGACGCGTTCGCGCTCGGCGTGGCCCCGGGCTGGGGGGTGGCGAGGGTGGGCTGCTTCACCGTCCACGACCACCCGGGCGTCCACACCACCTTCCCCCTCGCCGTCGCCTTCCCCGACGGCCCCCGGCACGATCTCGGCCTCTACGAGGCGATCGTCCTCTTCGCCATCGGCGCGCTCCTCTGGTCGCTCCACCGGCGCGGCGCCCTCCGCGGCCGGCTCCTGCCGGCGCTCGCCCTCCTCTACGGGATCGCCCGCTTCCTCCTCGACTTCCTCCGCGCCAGCGACGTCGCCTACGCCGACGCGCGGCATGGCGGGCTCACCTTCGCGCAGTACTTCGCGGTGGCGCTGGTCGCCTACGGGGCCTTCGGGCTCCTGCGCCGGGAGGCCGCCGCCGGGCCGGGCGGGACCTCCACCGCCCCCGGCCGCGGGTGATACCGTCGGCGGATGGCCGAGCCGTCCGAGAGCGCGCGGGGCGGGCCGCTGGCCCGCCAGCGGGCGATCGCGCGAGCCGGGGGCGAGGCCCCCTCGCCGGCCGCCGATCTCGAGGCGCAGCTCCGGGCGATCCTCGAGGAGGTGACGGCCCTCGACCTCGAGATCGAGGCGCTCTCCGCGGCGCTCGCCGACTTCGGCCGCGCCTGGGAGCGTGCGCTGGGGGAGACCTTCGCCGAGCTCGCCCTGGCGGAGCGGCTGGTCCGGCGGATCCAGGCCCTCGAGGACGGCCTGGCCGCCCTGGCGGACACGATCGCGGCAGGCGAGCGGCCCCTGCGCCCCCGCCGCGGGCGGCGCGCCCCCCGCCGGGCGGCCGGCCGGGAGGGCAGGCGCTCCGCGGGCGGCGCCGGGCCCTTCGAGGGGCCGGGCGGGAGCGAGCCGGTGGGCGAGGCGGAGATGGACGCCGGCCCTCCCGAGGTCGAGGCGGCCGAGGTGGCGCTGAAGCGGCTCTACCGCCGGCTGGCCCGGGTCCTCCACCCGGACCTGGCCCGCGACGAGGCCGAGCGCGCTCGCCTCTCCGACCTCATGGCGCGGGTGAACGGCGCGTACGCCCGGGGCGACCTGGCCGCGCTCGAGGTGATGGCGGAGCGGGTGGGGGCGGGGGCGCCGCCGGGCGAGCTCTCGGAGGAGGAGCGCCGCGCCCACCTCGAGCGGCGGGTCGCCACCCTCTCCCGGATCGCCGCCTCGCTGCGGCGGGAGCGCGACCGCCTCGCCCGGAGCGACACCGAGCGGCTCCGCGCCGAGGCGGCCCGCCGCGCGGCGGACGGGGGCGACCTGGTGGCGGAGACGCGCGCCGAGCTGCTCGAGGAGGAGGCGGCGGCCCGGGCCGAGGCCATCGCCCGGCTCGCCCGGCTGGGGCGGGCGGCCCGCCAGGTGGCGCGGGCGAGGAAGGATGCGATGAGCCAGATCCAGAAGCGGGGCCCCACCGGCGCGCGGCGCGCCTTCGATCCCCTGGCGGAGAGCGAGCTGGTCCGGCGCGGGGCGGCCCGGCTCGATCAGCGGCGGGCGACGGCCGAGGCCCGGGAGCTGGCGCGCTCCCTGGAGGACCTGGCCCGGAGCGCGCCCTGGGAGGTGGCGCTCACCTGCCTCGCCTACTTCGCCGAGGCCGCCGGGGAGCGCCCGCCCGAGGCGATCGCCTCCGCGGCCGGGCTGGAGCGGCGCTGGGACGCCCTCCGGGCCGCCTGGCCCGCCGCGCCCGACCTGCCCCGGATCCTGGCCCGGTTGCCCCGCCACCTCGTCCTCGGGGCTCGCTCCGAGGGGGACGCGGTCCAGGCCGGGCTCCAGCTCGCCTCCGCCGATCTCGCCGCCGGGGTGCGGATCGCCCTGGAGCGTCCGGCGGTAGCCGGGATCGCCGCGGCGGTCCTGGCCGGCCTCGGCCCAGAGGAGACCTGCGAGGCGTGCGGCGCGGCCGGCCCGCTCCGCCACCTCTATCGGACCCGCGGCCTCGACGAGCGGCACGGCCTGGCCTGCGCGAGCTGCGGTGCCATCCAGCGGAGCTACTGGCGCTACGGGGAGGTGGACGGGCTCGAGGCCCTCGCCGACCACGCCCTGCGGCTCGGTCTCGTGGCCGAGGTCACCGCGGCGCTCGCCGGGACCGCGATCGGCTTCCAGCTCCTCCCCGCGGAGGCCGAGGCGCTCACCGCCGAGCGGTTCCGGCGGCGCTTCGCCGAGCTCTACCTCGCCCCTTACGAGATCGCCCTCCCTCCGGGCGCGATCGAGATCCGGGCGGGGCGCGGGACGCTTGGCCCGGCCGCCCGGGTGGGCGGGCAGGGGAAGCTCCGCCTGGGCGTGGCCGAGGGCGCGGGGCCGACGGACGAGGAGCTGCTCGAGCTGCTCCGGGCGAGGATCGAGCGCCGGTTCCGGCCCTGAGCGCGGAGTCCCGCCGAGGCCCAGATAACTCTCGGTCGGCTCCGGCTGGTCGGCTCGGGCTGGAACCCCGGACTACTCTCGGTCGGCTCGGGCTGGTCCGCTCGGGCTGGAACCCCGGATTACTCTCGGTCGGCTCGGGCCGCTCCCGCCTGGGCCCAGCCGGGGTCCGGACCGACCCGCATCACCCGATCGATGCGAAGCCCGTCGGGGTTGCTCCCTGGGCCCGGCGCCGAGACCG
This sequence comes from Anaeromyxobacter sp., assembly GCA_035498135.1. Taxonomy (GTDB): domain Bacteria; phylum Myxococcota; class Myxococcia; order Myxococcales; family Anaeromyxobacteraceae; genus Anaeromyxobacter. The sequence goes on along the minus strand of DATKAL010000301.1, from coordinate 2,482 downwards.
GGTCGCACCTATGAAGGATCTCGAGGAGTCCTAAGCCCGGACGTCCCGGAGGTCCCATGACCTGTCGGCTCTGCTCCAGCCCCATCGACCACCGCGCCACCGCCTGTCCGCGCTGCGGCCTTGCCGTGACCCCCATGGACCCCGCCGTCTCCTCCAGCGGGCGCGTCGCCCGGCGCTCGGCAGCGCTCGGGCTCCTCTTCACCCCGGGCACCCTCGTGCTGATCCTCGGGGCGGTGGCCGCACAGGCGCGCTCCCATGAATCCAGTGCTTGCGGGCCACGGAGCGGCCTCGCCGTGGCCGAGGCAGGGGCCTGCCTCGCGCCCGCCTCCGTCTGCGAGAACCTGACTGCCGCCAGGCTCCTCCAGGACCCGCGGGTGCGCGCCGCGTACCGGCACGGCCTGGAGACCGGTGAGCCGGCGCCGGCGCAGCTCGAGGCGCTGGTGAGCGGGATGCGCAGGGCGGTGGGGTGCGAGGGCGCCGCGCCGGAGCCCGAGGTCGCCGCCCCTGGTCCACGGCTCCCGCCCGGCCACCCCCCCATCGGTCCCGACCGGCGCCTGCCGCCCGGCCACCCGCCCATCGACGTCTCGCCCGCCCTCCCACCCGGTCATCCGCCCATCGGCGGTGGGCCCGCGGCACCGCTCTTCCAGGCGCCCGAGACGGTCGACATCTGACGGCAGGGGAAGTCCGGTCGCCTGCCACCCGGCACGGTGGTATGACGTGCCCGGTGAGGGCGAGCCGACTCATCCTCGTGGTCGACGACGACGTCGGGATCCGCGACAGCCTGGTGGAGTGCCTGGTGTCCGAGGGTCACCGCGTGTCGGCGGTGGCGAACGGGCATGAAGGGATCGCGCGTCTGCGCGCAGGGGAGCGGCCGGACCTGGTGGTCCTCGACCTGGTGATGCCGGTGATGAACGGTGCGCAGTTCCTCGCCGAGCTCAGGGCCGATCCGGGCCTACCGAGAGTTCCGGTGCTGCTCATGACCGCGGCTTCGCCCAACGGTGGCCGAGGGCTGCCGGAGGCGACCGGCTACCTCTCGAAACCCTTCGAGCTCGACGACCTCCTCGACGCCGTCGAGCGGTTCGCGGCCGCCGAGTAGCGCGCTCCCGAGTGGGGCCTCCCGGGTCTTCGCGGGAGGGCTTACCTACGGGAGGCGCACCCAGAGTTCCCTCCACTCGTCGTGCTCCTTGCCGATTGACGCGGAGCAAGCATGACCACCGAATCGCTTGGTCCTGCCCCCTCGAGCGGCTTTCCGGTGTGGGGCGGCGCTGCAGAACGGCTCCGGTTCCTGCTCTCCTACGCTGTCCTCGCTCCGTCCCGCCACAACGCCCAGCCCTGGCTGTTCGAAATCGAGGGAGACGAGCTCCGGGTTTACGCCGATCCCGCCCGAACGCTGCCGGCTGCCGATCCCGATGGCCGCGAGCAGGTGATCGCCTGTGGCACGGCGGTGGTGAACCTGCGGCTTGCTGCCGCACACTTTGGGCATGCAACCTCGACTGAGGTCCTGCCCGGCCACCGGAGCGACGGTCTCCTCGCCCGCATCCGCCTCGAAGAGCGACGCTCGTCGACGCCGGAGGTGGAGGAGCTGTTTCGGGCCATCCCCAGGCGCCGGACCAACCGGCTGCCGCTCGATGGGCGCGAGCCGCCCGAGGGGATCGTGACGCAGCTCCTTCGGGAGGCCCGGCAGGAAGGCGTGGCGCTGCGGCCGGTCGGGGAGCACGAGCGGAGGGTCGTCGCCGAGCTGGTGGCGGAAGGCGACGCGGCGAGGTGGGCCGACCCCCGCTACCGGGCCGAGCTCGCCGCCTGGACCCGGAGCAACGCGAGCGGGCGGCGGGACGGGCTCCCGGGCTACGCGCAGGGGCTGAGCGACGTGGCGGCGCTGCTCCAGCCGCTCGTGGTCCGCCTGGGAAACGTGGCTCGGGAGGAGGCGGAACGCGACCGGCGGCGCGCGCTCGGGACCCGATCGCTCCTCGTCCTCTCGACGGCGAAGGACGGCCAGGCGGAGTGGATCGCGGCCGGAGAGGCGCTGCAACGGGTACTCCTGCGCGCCACGGCGGCGGGGCTGGCGGCCTCGTACCTGAATCAGCCCATCGAGCGGGAGGGGCTGCGCTCCCGGCTCGCCTCGGCACTCGGCGACCGTGGCGCACCCCAGATCATGATCCGGCTCGGCTACGGGCTCGAGGTGCGGTCCACGCCGCGCCGGCCGGTGAGCGAGATGCTGCGCTTCTCATCCGCCCGTCCGCCTCGCCCCGAGCCGCTGGCGGTACGGGCGGTGGCGCATGGGACCAAGGCGGCGTCGCAGCGGGAGCTGGCCGAAGCGCGCCCACCTTGAAGCGCGCCCACCTTGACCTGACCGAGAGTCATTCGCAGCCCGACGAGGCTCCGTCGGTGCCGCGCGCGACCCGTCGACGGACAAATGGGCGCCCGATCACACTGTTTGCAGGCGAGGGTAGACGACGCCCGGGCTGTCCCGTTGAACAGCCTC
>DATKAL010000300.1:0-10003 GCA_035498135.1 Anaeromyxobacter sp. | reverse complement strand
TCGGGCTGGAGGGCGGCCTCTTCCTCGCCCTGCACCTCATGATCGCCGGCCGGCTCCACTGGAAGGAGCCGGGCGCCAAGCTCCCCGGGCGGCGCGGGCTGGCCGCGCTCGACTTCCCGTCCGGCTCGCTGGTCCTCACCGAGGCGGGGACGAAGCGCCGGGCGGCCCTCCACCTGGTGCGGGGCGAGGCGGCGCTCGCCGCCCTCGACCGCGGCGGGATCGAGCCGCTCTCCGCCGGCCTGGCCGCCTTCGCCGCGGCGCTCCGGCGCGAGAACCACACCCTGAAGCGCGCCCTCACCGACCCCCGCCTCTTCGCCGGGATCGGGAACGCCTACTCGGACGAGATCCTGCACCGCGCCCGCCTCTCCCCGGTGAAGCTCACCTCGCGCCTGGAGGACGGCGAGGTGGCGCGCCTGCACGAGGCCACGCGGGCGATCCTGATCGAGTGGACCGAGCGGCTGCGCCGGGAGGCGGGGGGAGACTTCCCCGAGGGCGTCACCGCCTTCCGGGAGGGGATGGCGGTGCACGGCCGGCACCGGCAGCCCTGCCCGGTCTGCGGGACCGCGATCCAGCGGATCGTCCGGGCCGAGAACGAGGTCAACTACTGCCCCCGCTGCCAGACCGGCGGCCAGATCCTCTCCGACCGATCGCTGGCGCGGCTGCTGCGCGAGGACTGGCCGCGCACCATCGACGAGCTGGAGCGAAACCCGGCCCTGGGGCTGCGCGAGCCCCCCGCCGCCCCGGGGGGTGGGGCGCGCTGAACGCCAGGACAGGCCGGAGGAACCCCTCGCACGACCCTCCAGCTGCGTCGCCTCCCACGCGGCGTGCTGCCACGAGCGCGACGCACCTCGGCTGCCGCCGGGCGGCCGGGCTGCGGGGATTCGCTGGGAGCGTGGGACTTGGAGCGGGCACCGGCCGCGTGAGGCGGTCGCTTTCCGACTCCTTTGGTCCAGAATGCAAGAGTTGTGCCTTGAAGGGTGCGGCCGCTTGACACCGGGAGAGGAACGGGATTGTTTGCCTGCTTCCCACATCGGACGCGCAGGACGCTCCTACCCTTCGAGGAGACGCATGGCCACCGACTTCACCCCGCCCCAGAACTCCCCCGCCTCCCCCGTTCCCAAGAAGAAGATCCGCCGGGAGGACGCGCTCGCGTACCACTCGTCCGGACGGAAGGGGAAGATCGAGGTCGTCCCCACCAAGCCCTGCGCGACCGCGCGGGACCTGGCGCTCGCCTACAGCCCCGGCGTCGCCGAGCCCTGCCTCGAGATCGCCAAGGATCCGGACCTCTCCTACCTCTACACCGCGCGCGGGAACCTCGTGGCGGTGGTGTCGAACGGCACCGCGGTCCTCGGACTGGGCGACATCGGCCCGGCCGCCGGCAAGCCGGTGATGGAGGGCAAGGGCGTGCTCTTCAAGAAGTTCGCCGACATCGACGTCTTCGACATCAACATCGACGCCAAGGAGGTCGACAAGGTCTGCACGGTGGTGAAGGCGCTCGAGCCCACCTTCGGCGGAGTGAACCTCGAGGACATCAAGGCCCCCGAGTGCTTCGTGATCGAGAGCCGCCTGAAGAAGGAGATGCAGATCCCGGTCTTCCACGACGACCAGCACGGGACCGCGATCATCTCGGGCGCCGCCCTCCTCAACGCCCTCGAGCTGGCGGGGAAGAAGATCGAGCAGATCCGGGTGGTGGTCAACGGCGCCGGCGCCTCCGCCATCGCCTGCACCAAGTTCTACCTCGCGCTGGGGGTGAAGCGCGAGAACGTGATCATGGTGGACACCAAGGGCGTCGTCTACAAGGGGCGCACCGAGGGCATGAACGAGTGGAAGTCGGAGTTCGCCGCCGACACCAAGCTCCGCACGCTCGCCGAGGCGGCCAAGGGGGCGGACGTCCTCCTCGGCTGCTCGGTGAAGGGGATGTTCACCCAGGACATGGTCCGGTCGATGGCCAAGGACCCCATCGTCTTCGCCCTCGCCAACCCCGATCCCGAGATCAGCTACCAGGAGGCCAAGGAGGCCCGGGCCGACGTGATCATGGCCACCGGGCGGTCGGACTACCCGAACCAGGTGAACAACGTCCTCGGCTTCCCCTACATCTTCCGCGGCGCCCTCGACGTGCGCGCCAAGGCGATCACCGAGGAGATGAAGATGGCGGCGGCCAAGGCCATCGCCGGCCTGGCCAAGGAGGACGTGCCCGAGTCGGTCTCCCGCGCCTACGGCGGCGAGCGGTTCCGGTTCGGCCGCGAGTACATCATCCCCAAGCCGCTCGACCCGCGCGTGCTCCTCTGGGTGGCGCCGGCGGTGGCCCAGGCGGCCATCGAGGGCGGGGTGGCCCGGGTCGCCCTGGACATCGGCGAGTACAAGGACCGGCTCCGCAAGCTGCAGAGCCGCTCCCACCAGGTGATGGGGGAGATCTTCCCCAAGACCAAGAAGAAGCTCACCCGGATCGTCTTCCCCGAGGGGCACCACCCCAAGATCCAGCAGGCGGCGGAGATCCTGCGGGAGGAGGCGATCTGCGAGCCGGTGCTGCTCGGGCCGGTGGAGGCCATCAAGCGCTCCATCGCCGACCAGCGCCTCGACGAGCTCGAGGGCGTCACGATCATCGACCCCATGGACAGCCCCGACCTGGCCCGCTACGTCGCCCGGTTCTGGGAGATCCGCCAGCGCCGCGGGATCACCCTGGAGGAGGCGCGCCGCCGCCTCCGGACCCGCAACTACTTCGCCTCGGTGATGGTGGAGACCGGCGCGGTGGACGGCATGGTGACCGGCCTCACCACCAGCTACCCGGACGCGATCCGCGCCCCGCTCGAGGTGATCAAGACCCGCACCGGCCGGCGCGCCGGCGGGGTCTACATCGTGGTCACCAAGCACGACTTCAAGTTCTTCGCCGACTGCACCGTCACCATCGACCCCACCGCCGAGGAGCTGGCCGAGATCGCCGTCACCACCAGCGACCTGGCCCGCTACTTCGAGGTGACGCCGCGGGTGGCGATGCTCTCCTACTCCACCTTCGGCGCGGCCGGCGGCGAGAGCCCGCGGAAGATGCGGGAGGCGACCGAGCTCGTCCGCCAGCGCCGGCCCGAGCTGGAGATCGACGGCGAGATCCAGGTGGACATCGCCACCAGCGCCGAGGTGCGCGGCGGCGAGTTCCCCTTCTCCACCCTGAAGGCGGACGCGAACGTCTTCGTCTTCCCCAACCTCGACTCGGCCAACATCGCCTACCAGATGCTGGAGCGGGTGGGGGGCGCCGAGGTGATCGGGCCGGTGCTCCTCGGGATGCACAAGCCCGTGAACGTCCTGCAGATGGGCTGCTCGGTGCAGTCGATCATCAACCTCGCCGCCATCACCGCCCTGCGGGCGCAGGGCGACGAGTTTCTCTTCTAGCGCGCCGCCGCTCCCCCCAGGGCGCCGCCGGCTCTCGGGCCGCTCCTCTGCCGGGGAGCGGCCCGCGCCGTCACAGGCTCACGCGGGCGGCGATCCCGAGATCGAGCACGGGCGCGGCCAGGGAGCTCGGCACGCCGGGGGGGAGGTAGGCGGCCAGGCCCGGCGGGACGGTGAAGCCGAGCCGGAACTCGCCCCCCTCGGTGCCCAGGTGGCCGGCCACGAAGGTCTCGATCCGCAGGTAGGTGAGGATGAGCACGGAGTGGTCCAGCCGGGCGATGAAGCTCTTGTCGGAGAGGTTCCCGAGCACCGAGAGCGTGAAGGTGGTGTTGTTCCAGCTCCCCGGGTTCGGCAGGTTGAGGTACGCGCCGGCGTAGTGCTTGCCCAGGTAGAAGGGGTGGTAGGCGGTGGGATCCTGCTGGACCAGGCTCGGCGGGACGGTGGGGGCGAGGGCGGGCGCGCCGTAGAGCAGGAACGGGTAGATGTGGGCGTCGGCGTAGCCGGCGGCGTTGTAGAAGTACTCGGCCCCGACGGTGAGCGAGTCCTCGTCCGAGTACTTGACCGACCAGGAGCCGCCCAGCGTCACCTGCGGGGTGAAGCCGGTGGGGTCGTCGCGGTGGTAGCCGGCCAGGTCCGAGGGGGACGACCCCATCGCCCAGTGGGTCCCGTCGATCCCGTCGCGGAGCGCCGCCTCGGCATAGAGGTCGAGGTCGCCCAGGCCGCCGGAGAGATCGACGCCGAAGCGCGGGTGGTGGCCGTCCTGCACCAGCGCGTCGAGCCCGAGCTCCGCGGTCCCGAGGACGATCTCGGCCCGCCCCCCGCCGCCGATCCGGCCGAGCCGGCTCACACCCTGGGTGGTGTCCCCGGCCAGGTCCTCGAGCACCGCCACCCCGTAGAGGTTCCAGCCGCGCTTCTCCCAGGGTATGTGGAGCTTCACCAGCGAGGTCCCGGGGCGCACGTCGTAGATGGCCAGCGGGTCGCGCTTCACCGGGTGGAGGTAGTCGGTCGGGTTCCAGAACTTCCCCACCCCCCACTTCACGTGCTGGCGCCCCGCCGTGAGGAAGGCGCGCCGGTCGGCCACGTCGAAGTTGAGCCAGAGCTGGTCGAGGATGGCGTGGGGGTTCGAGAGGGTGGTGGCGGTCGAGCCCCCGAGGTAGAGCCCGGGGGAGGTGGAGGCGATCGACGCCTGGCCGCTGGCCAGGGTCGGGTCGTAGCTCAGGCGCCCGAGGACGAAGCCGCGGACGCGCTCGTTGGGGCGGACGTCGGCGAAGAGATCCAGCAGGTTGGGCGAGGCGAAGTACCAGTCCCTGGGCGCCTGCCCCTCCTGCCACTCGGTCACCGCGCGCAGGTAGATCTGCCCGCCGATCTTGAGCGGGTCCTCGAGCCGCCGGGCGGCGGCCACCAGCCCCTCGTCGGGAGGCGGCTGGGCCGCCGCGGTGGCGGCCGGCGCGCCGAAGAGGTCGGCCTCCTCCGGCCGCGCCGCGCCGCCGGAGGCGGGCGGAGCGGCGGGGGGCGGGGCGGGCTTCGCCTCGGGGGCGGGGGTGGCCGCCGGCGCCTCCTTCTTCGGGGCGCCGAAGAGCTCGTCCTCGCTCGGCCGGTCCTGGGCGGCGGCCAGGACGGGGAGGACGGCGGCCAGGGCGGCGAGCGCGGGGAGGAGGCGCGGGGCGGGCATCGGCGGCGCCTCCTCAGCGGCTCTTCGACTCGAGCCAGGCCTTGGTGAAGATGTTGGCCTCCAGGGAACGGAGGTCGATCTCCTTTATCAGGATCATGGTGGCGTTCCCCTTCTCCACCTCGTCGAAGAACCGCATCTCCTCCGGGTACCAGACGTCGCCCTTCTTCGACTCGGAGTAGACCTTGCGCCAGCGCGGGTAGTAGCTGGTCCGCATCAGCCGCCCGGAGAGCGCCATCTCCTGCCGCTTCAGGATGTTGTTCGTGGCCTTGTCCACCCAGAGCCGGATCTCGGGGAAGGCCACGTCCACGCCCGACTTCACCCGGAGCAGGATCCGGTTGGCCTCGTAGACCCCGAGCTTCTCCTCCGCCTCCCAGGTCGGGTCGTACTCCTGGTCGAGCTTGGACTCGTCCAGGTCGCTCCGCCGCGTCTCGGTGCCGCCGATCCGCTCGCGCTCGGTGCGCCGCTCCCACCGGCCCACCCCGGGATCGTAGAACCACATGTTCCGCTCGATCCGGAGGTAGCCCTTGCCCTGCTCCGACTTGGGCTTGGTGAAGAGGAAGAGCTGCTTGTCGTCGAGGTCCCGCCGGTAGACGAGCAGCTCGTAGACCACGTCGGTCTTCCCCTTCTCCTTCTGCTCCATGTAGCAGAGCGCCTTCCAGTCGCCGGCGTTCCGCTGCCGCTCGTCGATGGTCTGGATGATCTTGTGCACCTCGGCGTCGCTGGGGGCGGCGAGGGCGCGGGGCGTGCCCAGGGCGGCGCCCGCGGCGAGCAGGGCGAGGGGGACGAGGCGGGTCATGGCGTTCATCCGATGTGGTGCATGGCGGTGACCGGCCGCAGCCGGGCCGCCCGCAGGGCGGGGAAGAGGGCGAAGACGGTGGTGACGCCGGTGAGGAGGAGGACGTCCAGGAGGACCGCGCGCGGCTGGATGGAGAGGGTGAGGCTCCGCTGCATGAGGAACATCAGGACCGAGTCGGGGACCTTCACGTGGGCGGCGTTCACCGCCAGCGCCACCAGCCAGCCCAGCGCCGCCCCGGCGGTGGTGCCGAGGAGCCCGAGCAGCCCGGCCTCGAGCACGAAGAGCCAGAGCACCTTCCGCCGCTGCATCCCGATGGCGCGGAGGGTGCCGATCTCCCGGGTCCGCTCGCGGATCGCGATCCAGAGGGTGTTCATGATCCCCACCACCACGATCACCATCAGGATGGTGACGAGCAGGAAGGTGAGGCCGCTCAGGCCCTTCAGGATCCAGTTGAGGAAGGAGAGCTCGTCCTCCCAGGTGGTCACGTCGAGCTTCTGGCCGGTCCAGTCCTCGGAGGCCACCCGCTGGAACTTCTGCCAGTAGGGCTGCGGATCGGCGTCCATCACCCGCCAGCCGGCCCGGGCCAGCCCGCCGCGTAGCCGGGCCGCCACCTCGGCCGAGGCGGCCGGGCGCTTGAGGTAGAGGTGGATCGCGCCGGTGGTCTCCTCGTTCAGGAGGTAGAGCTTGCGGAGCGTGGCCGCCGGCATGAAGGCGCTGAACGAGGAGAGGAGCCCGACGCTCCTGGCCACCACCGCCACCCGGACGTCGGCGGTGTTGTTCATCCCCCGGGAGGTCGGGGCGACGAGGGTGAGGGCGTCGCCCACCTTCACCCCGAGCCGCTTCGCCTGCTCCTCGAAGATCAGCATGGTGTTGGGCTGGGCGAGCTCGTCCAGGCTCCCCTCCTTCACCTGGACCACCCGGCGGAAGCCCGGCTCGTGGGCGATGTCGATGCCCCCCAGCACCATGTCCATCGAGGCGCTGTCCCCCACCACCTTGGCGTAGCCGCGGACCCGGACCGTGGCGAAGTCGAGCTCGGGGACCTCCCGCTTCGCCTCCTCGAGCACCCGCCGCCAGTCGTTCACCAGCGGGGCCGACATGCCGCTCGTGATCTTGTAGAAGCCGCCCACGTTGACGTGGCCGGTCATCAGGGTGGTCGCCGACTCGAGCATCGCCGAGCGGATCCCGTCGGTCAGGCCGCTCATCAGGACGAGGAGCGCCGTCACCGTGGCGATGGCCGCGCCGAGGAAGAGGTTCCGCTTGGTGTGCTGCGCCAGGCTGCGGGCGGCGATCCGGAGGTCGGTGGCGAGCACGGTCAGTCCTCCGAGGACATCGCCTCGAGCGGGGTCACGCGGGTTCCGAGGATGGCGGGGTAGAGGCCCGAGGCGACGCTCACCAGGAACACGATCCCGAGGGCCACCGCCAGGCTGACGCCGCCCACCGCCGGCACCAGGGCCGGGCCGGAGAAGAAGAAGTTGAGCTGATCGCTGGTCGCCGGGATCCCGCCCCGGGCCCGGATGATCTCGAGGATCCCGATCCCGATCCCCGCCCCCAGCGCGCCGAAGACCAGGCCGATGAAGACCGTCTCCACCATCAGCATCACCAGCACGAAGCGGCGCTGCGCGCCGATGGCGCGCATGGTCCCGATCTCCTTCACCCGCTGCAGGGTGGCCATCACCATGGCGTTGTTGATGATGACGAGGGCCACCACGAAGAAGATGAGGAGCGCCACCACGAGGACGATGCGGAGCATGATCACGAACTGCCCCACCACCCCGGAGGCGGTCTCCCAGTCGAGCACCTTGAGACCGAGTCCGGCCTGGTCCGAGGCGCGCTGCACGTCCCGAAGCGTCTGGCGCAGCCGCCCCGGGTCGTCGAGGATCAAGGCCGCGTTGAGCGCCACCCCGCGCTCGATCTCCGCCTGGGAGTAGACCCGCGAGCTCAGGTCCACCGCCTGGGCCCGCGGATGCCCGAGGATCCTCGACTCGTCGATCCGGGTCGGCCGTGTGTCCTTTCCCTCGAGCCTGGCGCTCCCCCCGGCGCCGAACAGGGCCGCCTCGGCGTCGTCCCGCCCGATCTCCTTGGCGCCGGCGCTCTTCTTCATCGCCGCGATCTCCTCGGCCTTGTCCTTGGTCATGTAGCCGTACAGGTCCCGGAAGGACATGAGGTCGAGCACGCTCATCATCCCCGCGATCCCGGACTTCTCCACGTGCCGGAACTGGATGAAGCCGTAGACCTTGACGTTGACCGAGCTGAAGTACCCGCTCTTGGAGGGCGCCTTGATGGTGATGAGGTCCCCCACGTTGATGGAGTAGAGGCGGATGCGGGGGGCCACCACCTCGTAGAAGAGCCGGTACTTCTGGTCGAAGTCCATGTCGGTGGTTTGGAAGAGCTGGGTCATGAGCCCCTCCAGGTCCTCGCCGGCGGCGGCCTTAAGCCCCCGGCGCAGGAGCGCGGCCACCTCCTCGGCCTTCACCGGATCGAGCTGGAGGAGGATCTCCTTCGTCCCCGAGCCATTCTCCTTCACCCACCGCTGTAGGTCCTCGTCCCTGGCGATCCTTTTCCCCCGGGCCCGGCGCTCCTGGATCTGGTCGAGGCGGTGGGCGTTCTTGAGCTTGAGCCACTCCTCCGCATACTGCTTGCCCACCAGGATGCCGCGGTGCCCCCGCGGGATCATCTCTCCCTCGGCGATCTCCGCCAGCGGAAACGCCTCGAAAAACGCGTCCACGTCGGTCCCGACGTAGCGCAGGAAGGTGAAGGCGTTCTCCATGGAGAGCTTGGCGATCCGGTTCTCCAGAAACTCCAGCTCGGCGTAGCGGTTCTGGTCGAACCCGTCCCAGAACCGGTCCGAGGCCGCGCGGGTCAGGTCGGCCCACTCGGCCCTGCGCTCCGCCGCCTCGCGCCCCTCCAGGTCGGCGATGGCGCGGGCGTGGGAGAGCTCGTCCTTGAGCAACGACACGATGCGCCGGACGTGCGCCAGGTGGGCCTGGTAGGACCGCGACAGGACCGGGTCCCGTTCCCCCGCCTCGAGCCGGCGGACGTCGCTGCGGAGCCGTTCCAGGGCGATGTCCACGACGCTGCCGGTCGCCACCATGGCCTGGTCGATCCCCATGGGCACGACCATCTTCACGTTCTTGACCTTGTCGAGGACCGCCTTCACCTTGGCGAAGTCCTCGATCGGTTCGAGCAACGACTCGCCGCGCAGCCCGCCATAGAGCTCCAGGGGGTCCCGCGAGGCGGCGTTGTACACCTGGAGGTGTCCGCCCAGGCTCCCCTGGACCGAGGTGCGCATCCCCTGGTCGATGGAGGAGAGCGCCGAGGTCCCCAGCACCACGAGGAGCGATCCGGTCAGCACGATGAGCCCGATGATGACGGTGCGGACCCGGCTGGCGGCCAGGTTTCGAAAGGCGATCCGGAAAAGGATCCGGATCGCGTCGCGACCGGAGCCCATGACTACCTCCCTCCCGCGACCACCGCTCCGTTCAGCTCCTCGCGCCCCACCAGCTGGCCGTCGGCGATGCGGATCACCGCGCTGGCGTGGGACATCACCTTGGGATCGTGGGTGGAGAAGATGAAGGTGGTCCCGTCGCGGTGGTTCATCTCCTTCATGAGGTCGATGATGGTGGCGCCGGTCTGCGAGTCCAGGTTGGCGGTGGGCTCGTCGGCCAGCACCAGCGCCGGCCGCGTGACCAGGGCCCGCGCCACCGCCACCCGCTGCCGCTGCCCGCCGGAGAGCTCGCTGGGGCGATGGCGCCGGTACCCGCCGATCCCCACCGCCTCGAGCAGGCCCATCACCCGCAGCTCGCGCTCGCGGCGCGAGAGCTTCCCCTGCAACAGGAGCGGGAACTCCACGTTCTGGAAGACCGAGAGCACCTGCACGAGGTTGAAGCTCTGGAAGATGAAGCCGATGGTGTGGAGACGCAGATCCGTGAGCTGGCGCTCGGTGAGCCGCCGGGTGTCCTTCCCCCCCACCAGCACCGTGCCGCTCGTGGCCGTGTCCACGCAGCCGATGAGGTTGAGCAGGGTGGTCTTGCCGCTGCCGGAGGGGCCGGCGATGGCCAGGAACTCGCCCTCGTTGATCGTCAGGGAGACGTCACGGAGGGCATCGACCTGCTGCCTGCCGAGCGTGTAACTCTTGCAGAGTTTCTCGGCGCGGA
>DATKAL010000299.1:0-4594 GCA_035498135.1 Anaeromyxobacter sp. | reverse complement strand
GCGGCGATCGGCGGTAGGTGCGGGCCCTGAGGGCGGGGGCTGTCCTTGCACCCGGCGAGGACCAACGCCACCAGCAGGACCGACGCTCGCATCGGCCCCCCCTTCGAGCACGTTAGCACCCCGGGAAGCGGACCTGTCAGGTCGTCCCGTAGTCCTTACAGTCGCAGCCCCGGACATCGCAAGGGTACGGGCCGAGCAGGCTCGGGATGTGGTCCGTCTTCTCGTGTCCGCATCGACAGCGGGGCGTCGGGGGCCGGCCGCGCAGTAACCACCAGGCGAGGTTGCACACCGCCAGGATTGCGATGACGGTCAGGAACGCAGCCACGTGACGCAGCCTAACCCGCACGAGGTGAGGGAGGAAACCAGACAAATCGTTCCCCGATCACGGAGCCCTCTGGACGTGGCCAAGGCGAAGGCCCATTCGTCTGTCCCTGTCACCATTGCCCCGAAGCTCAAGGAGATCCTGGGCACCCTGAGGGCGGGCTCGCGCTCGCGTCGCTCCTGCGGCCGTACCCCACTCCTACCCCACTCTGTACCGCCAGAGGCGGCCGTGGACGGCCATGGAGCGGCCTAATTTCGCATATTTCCCAGTGTCAGTAAGGGGCCGGTCGCGCCTCATAATCCCTAGGTCGGGAGTTCGATTCTCCCCCTCACCACTTCCCAGGCCGCCGCGAGGCGGCCTTTTCTTTTCGGGGGGGAGTCGGGGTGCCAAGCCCCACGACCTGGAAACCGGGAACCGGCGGCCGCTCGCCACCCGGGGCACCCTCCACCCCGGCGCGCACCCGGCCCCTGGCCCGCCCTACCCCCGGGGCCGACGTTTTCTTGACCCATCGAGTCCGCGTGGTACACGGAACGGGCGACCGCGATATCGGAGGATTTCGGATGCGTAAGACGGCCACCACGCTCCGCGAACAGGTCCTCTCGGACCCTGGCGCTCCGTGCCTTCCGCTCCGCGCGCCCGAGGCGCCCCCCGCTCCGCTCCCCATCCCGCCGCCCCGCGCGGCGGACCGGATCAAGGACGCCCTGCTCCGCTGGCTCGAGGAGGAGATGCCGTGAATCCGGACTTGCCCTTCGACGACGGGACCACCGAGCTGGACGAGTTTCTGGCCGAGATCGATCGGGCCCTCGACGCCCTCTTCATGGACGAGGTCCACCCGGCGCTCGCCGCGGCCCGAACCGCCCGTCCCCCGGAGCTGGCGGCCGCCGCGGGCTAGGCGATCAGCCGCCGGCCTGGTACTCCGCCTCGTCCTGCTCCAGCCCCTCGGCCACCTCGTGCGGCGCGGAGAAGATCCGCGCCACCTGGATGTGCCGGGAGAAGAGGAAGAAGAGCCCGATCGCCATCTGGAAGCCGAGCTGCGCCGCCCAGAGCACGTTGGCGTAGGCCACGCCGTGGGTGGCGACCACCGCCGCCGGCGCGAAGAGGCCGAGCCCGAGCACCAGCGCGCCCTGGAAGGTCCCCACCATCCCCGGCCCGGCCGGGATCATCACCCCGACCACCAGCGCGCCGAGCACCGCGCAGGTCGCGGCCGGTCCGAGGTCGAACCCGAAGCCGCGCGCGAGCACCTGCATGCCCCATGCGTTCATCGCCCAGTAGAGGGCGGTGAGGGCGAAGAAGAGCGCCACCTTCCCGCGCGAGGGGACGAGCCGGAGGCCGTGGATGAAGGCGTCCAGCATCCCGGCCGCACGCGCCGCCAGCCCGGGGGAGACGGGCGATAGGAGCCGCGCGCAGAGGGCCACCGCCCCGGCCCGGTGGCGGTAGGCGCCCACCAGGAAGGCGAGGAGGGCGCCGAAGGCGAGGCAGACCACCACCCCGCCGGTCCGGAGGAGGTGCACCCCCGGGGTCGCGTCGGGCACCGACAGCAGCGAGACCACCAGCAGCAGGCCGGAGAAGATCCCGTCCGCCACCCGCTCCACCACCACCGAGGAGAGCGCGGCCGAGACCCGGAGGCGCGGGCGCTCCGCCACCAGGTAGGGCCGGGCGAACTCCCCCAGCCGGAAGGGAAGCAGGACCAGGGCCATGAAGCCGACGGCCGAGACCGCGTTGAGCCTGCCGAACGGGACCTTCGCCACCGGCTCGAGGAGGAGCCCCCAGCGCACGGTGCGGGAGAGGTGGATGCCGACGAGGAACGGGAGGTAGAGCCAGAGGTAGCGGTAGTCCGCCTCGCGCATCGCGCGCCAGATCTCGCCCAGGTCCTTCCCGCGCAAGGTGAGCCAGAGCGCGAGCCCGGAGACGGCGAGCCCGAGCACGGCCTGGAGGAGGCGCCTCACCCGAGCTCCTCCCCGGCCAGGATCCGCCGGGGGTTCTCGCCGAGGAGCTGCTCCAGCGCCGTGCGGCCGGCCCGCTTCTCGAGGAGCGTGAGCCCCTCGTCGAACCAGCGGCGCGCCGAGCCGGGGTGGTGCAGGTCGGTCGCCGCCACCGCGTAGAGCCCGTCGGCGAGGAAGCGCTCCGCCAGCTTCCGCGGGCCCTTCCCGTACATCCCGGAGAGCGCTCCCAGGTTGAGCTGGAGGGCTCCGCCCAGCCGCACCACCTCCTCGGCCCGGCCCGGCCGCTCGAACTCGAGGCACCGCTCCGGGTGGGCGAAGAGAGGCGAGACCCCCTTCCGCCGGAGGTGGAAGACCAGATCGGCCAGGGCGGGGAGCCCGGACTGGAACGGGGCCTCCACCAGCGCCCAGCGCTGGGTGGCGCCGATGCCCCGGCGCCCGGGCCCCTCGGCGCGGCCGAGGAAGTCCTCGTCGAGCCGGTTCTCGGCGCTGGCGTGGAGGGTGAGCGGCACCCCCTCCCGCGCCAGGAGGGCGGCCGCGTCCGACCGTCGGGCGTCGCAGACCGCCGGGTCGGCGCTCGGGAGGCCCGGCACGGCGTGGGGGCTGGCGGCCACGTCGCTGAAGCCCATCTCGACCAGCGCGCGCGCCGCCTCCAGGGTGTCGTCCGGCGTCTCGCAGCCGTCGTCGATCCCCCAGAGCAGGTGGTTGTGCAGGTCGACCCAGCCCATCGGCCCGCGGCTCATACCACGACCGCTCCCGCCGGGCCAGGCAGGCCGGCGCCGCCCTGGGTCGGGCGCGTGACGGCCGTCGAGCGCGCCCTAGACCACCCGGTGGCGGGGCTCCTCCCCCCTCGCCACCCGGACCACCTCCTCGATCACCATCCGGGACATCGCCGCCCGGGTCTCCCTGGTGCCGGAGCCGAGGTGCGGCGCGAGGACCACGTTGGGGAGGGAGAGGAAGGCGGCCGGGACGCGGGGCTCGTCGCGGAACACGTCGAGCCCCGCGGCGGCGAGCCGGCCCTGCGCCAGCGCCTCGGCGAGGGCGGCGTCGTCGAGCACCTGCCCCCGGGCGGTGTTCACCAGGATCGCCCCGGGCTTCATGCGGGCGATCCGCTCCCGGGAGAGCAGGTTCTCGGTGGCGGGCGTGAGCGGCACGTGCAGCGACACGAAGTCGCTCTCGGCGAGGAGGGCGTCCAGCTCCACCCGGCGCGCCCCCGGGAACTCCACCGGACGCGGGCTCGTGTACAGGAGGCGCACCTCGAACCCGGCCAGCCGGCGGGCGAAGGCCTGGCCGATCCGCCCGAAGCCCACCACCCCGACGGTCTTGCCGGTCACCTCGGTCCCGAGCATCCAGCCCGGATCGACGTTGGTCCAGCCCCCGGCGCGGATCACCCGATCTCCCTCGGCCACGCGCCGGGCCGCCGCGAGCAGCAGGGCCGCGGCCTGATCGGCGGTGGCGTTCGTGACCACGCCCGGCGTGTTGGTGACGAGGACACCCCGGCGCCGGCAGGCCTCCAGGTCGACGTGGTTCACCCCCACGCCGTAGGAGGCGACGTGGCGGAGCCGGGGGAGCGCAGCCAGGAGCGCCTCGTCCACCCTGTCGAGGTAGGTGACCACCAGCACGGCCGCGTCCCGGGCCGCCTCGAGGAGCGCCGGACGGGGGAGCGGCTCGCCGCCGGCGACCTCGAGCAGCGCCCTCAGGGGAGCGAGGTCGGCGCCCGGCAGGCTGCGGACCATCCAGAGCTGAGGCTTCATGCGTCCTCCTCCTCGCGCTCCTCCGGGCGGCCAGGCGCCTCTCCGCCGTCGCCGGCCCGGCCCGCGGAGATCCGGTACTCCTCTCCCAGCCACCTCCCCAGGTCCACCAGGCGGCAGCGCGGCGAGCAGAAGGGGTAGTCGCGGTTCACCGGGCGGAGGGGAGCCGGTTGGCTGCAGATGGGACAGGGCGGGGAGGTGGCCACGCCCAGGATCTACCCCGGGTCACGGGACCGGCGCACGCCCTTCGAGTCGCGATCGACGCGGGCGGGCCGCCGCGCACTAGCTCCGCGGACAGCTCGCGGGGAGCAGCGGGCGGACCGCCTCCGACAGCTCGCCCCGGTCCACCGGACCGTGGAAGACCCGGCGGATCTTGCCGTCGGCGTCGACCAGGAAGGTGGTCGGGTACCCCTCCACCCCCCAGCGATCCAGGGCGACCGCGTCCTTGTCCAGCAGGACCGGGTACGGGACCTCGCGGGCGGCGGCCACCACGTCCTCACGCGCCGACTCCTCCGCCACCCCGAGGAGCTCGAAGCACCTCCCGTGCTCGGCGCGCCAGGCCTCGGCCAGCTCGGGCATCT
>DATKAL010000298.1:0-4794 GCA_035498135.1 Anaeromyxobacter sp. | reverse complement strand
CCTCGACGCCGCCGCGCGCGATCCGCTCCTTCACCGCCCGGGCCACCTCGTGCTCCAGCGCGGACAGCTCCCGCGGGAGGCGCGCCTTCACCTCGCAGTACTTGTGGTTGACCGACCGTACCTCGACGTCGAGCTCCTCGCCGGCCGCGCCTCCACGGCCGGCCCCGAAGCCGGTCATGCTGCGGATCATCGCGTCCCTCGGCGGTGCGCCATGTCGGGTCCGGACCGTACCGTCCGCGCCCGGGAGCGTCAAGGCGAAGGGGGCCCCGGGGCGGAGCCCGCCCCGGGGAGTCAGGGGAGCGGCCTGGCCTCGTCGATCAGCATCACCGGGATGTCGTCCTCGATCCGGAAGGCCAGCCGGCAGCGCAGGCAGCGGATCTCGTGCTCCTCCTCGCGGAACTCGAGCTCGCCCTTGCACCTCGGGCAGGCCAGGATCTCCTTCAGGTCGGTCGAGAGCGCCATCCCGTCTCCTCCGGCGCGGAGCTTAGTCCGCGCCTCGCGCGGGCGGCAAGGCGGGCGCCGCCCCTGGCTAGCCCTTCCGCGAGGCCTCGAGCCGCGCCAGCAGCTCGGTGGTCGAGTGGTCCTTGGGATCGCCGGCCACCGCCACCCGCCCGCCGTAGGAGCGGACCTCGGCCGCCTCCGGGATGGTGTCCGGGGTGTAGTCGGTCCCCTTCACCTGGACGTCCGGCCGGAGGGCCCGGATCACCGGCACCACGTCCCTGGTGTCGAACAGGACCACCAGATCCACGCAGGCGAGCGCGGCGACGATCTCCGCCCGCTCCCCCTCCGGCACCACCGGCCGTCCGGGCCCCTTGTTGAGGCGGGTCGAGACGTCGCTGTTCACCGCCACCACCAGGAGGTCCGCCTCGGCCTTGGCCCCTTCCAGGTAGCGCAGGTGCCCGACGTGGAAGAGGTCGAAGACCCCGTTCGCCAGGGCGATGGTCCGGCCGGCCGCGGTGGCGGCGGCGCGGATGGCGGGCAGATCGGCGAGCGCGATCCGCCTGGCGCGCAGGGCGCTCACGGCCGGAGGAGCTCCGCCGCCAGCTCTTCCCGGGACACCGTGGCGGTGCCGGGCTTCTGCACCACCAGCGCCCCGGCCACGTTGGCGAGCCGGGCGGCCGCGACCGGATCGCCGCCCGCCGCCAGGCCGGCGCTGAAGGCGGCGGCCACGGTGTCCCCGGCTCCGGTCACGTCCACCGCCTCCTGGCTCCCGTGGGCGGGGACGTGGACCGGCGGGACCCCGGGCCGGAAGAGCGACATCCCGTTCCGGCCGCGGGTGACGAGGAGGACGTCGCAGGCGAGCCGCCGGAGCAGGGTCCGCGCGGCGCGCTCCAGGCCGCCCGGCCCGCCCAGCGAGACGCCCGCGGCCGCCTCGAGCTCGACCTCGTTGGGCTTCACCATGGTGAGGCCGGTGAAGGCGCGCAGGTTGTAGCGGGAGTCGACGCAGACCGGCACGCCCGCCCGCTTCAGGCGGCGCAGGGCCTCGATCGGCCCCGGGCCGAGCAGACCGGTCCCGTAGTCGCTCGCCAGGACCGCCCGGGCGCGCCGGCCGGCCCGCTCCAGCTCCTTGACGAGCCGCCGCTCCACGGCCGCGGGGATGGGCTCGCGCGGGGCGCGGTCGAGCCGGATCATCTGCTGGCGGCGGGTGGAGCGGCCGCCCGCCAGGATCCGCGTCTTGGCCTCGGTCTGCCGCCCGGGCACCCGGAGGATCCCCGAGGCCTCGATGCCCGCCCGCTCCAGCTCGTCCAGGAGGGCGGTGCCGAGGGCGTCGTTGCCCACCACCCCGATCGCCCGGACCCGAACCCCGAGCGCCGCCAGGTTGGCTGCCGCGTTCCCGGCCCCGCCGGCCTTGAGCTCGGAGGACTCGTAGCGCACCACCAGCACCGGCGCCTCGCGGCTGACCCGCTCGGTCTCGCCGTAGACGTACTCGTCGGCGACGAAGTCGCCCGCCACCACGACCTCGCAGCCGCGGAAGGCGGGGAGGAGGCTGGCGAGCGAGGGCAGCTCCGGCTCCCGGGGTCGGCGCACGCGCGTTACCTACCCTGCGGGGTCGGCGCCCGTCAAATTCGCCGGCGGCGGCGCCCGGCGCCCCGCCCCCTCGTGTCGCCTCTTCCACCGCCGGTGGAGCCAGTACCAGCGCTCGGGGTGGAGGCGCACCCAGCGCTCCAGGCGATCGTTCAGGTCCTGCATGAAGGCGAGGACGTCCCGTTCCCGGTCGCCCGTGTCCGGCAGGTCGAGGGGGCCCTCGATCACCACCCGGTGACGCCCGTCGCCGAGCGGGACCGAGACGGCGAAGATCACCGCCGCGCCGGTCCGCATGGCGAGCAGGGCCGGGGTCGGGGCGGTGGCCGCGGGGACGCCGAAGAAGGTGGGGAAGATCGCCCTCCGGCCGGGCTGGTTCTGGTCGATGACGTAGCCGAGGAAGCGCCCGGCCTTGAGCGAGCGGGTGGCGGCCTTGAGGGTCTCGCCCCGCCGGACCA
Organism: Anaeromyxobacter sp.; assembly: GCA_035498135.1. Lineage (GTDB taxonomy): Bacteria > Myxococcota > Myxococcia > Myxococcales > Anaeromyxobacteraceae > Anaeromyxobacter. The sequence continues at coordinate 2,314 of DATKAL010000298.1, read as the reverse complement.
CCAGGTCCTCGACCCCGGACCGCTGCCTGGCCTCGCGCCAGGCGTCGTTCGCCCCGGACTTCCCCATGGGCCGGCTGATCATGGTGATGGGGACGCCCCGGCGCGTCATGGCGGCGGCCAGCACCTCGAAGTTGCCGAAGTGGCCGGTCGCGGCGATGACGCCCTTGCCGCGGGCCTGCGCCGCCTCCAGCCGGTCCCAGCCCTCGAGCACGAAGATGCCCTCCAGCTCCTCCGGGGGCAGCGCCGGGACCCGGAGGAACTCGGGGATCATCTGGCCGAGGTGGCGGTAGTTGGCGCGCGCGATCGCTCGCCGCTCGTCCTCGGTCTTCTCCGGGAAGGCGAGGCGGAGGTTCTCGAGCACCACTCGGCGCCGGATCCGGAGGTGCCAGAGGAACGCGCCCAGGAAGGCGCCGAAGGCCATCAGCCAGCGGTACGGGAGGCGGGCGAAGAGGGAGCCGAGCAGGCGCATGGTCACGGACCGGGGGCGGGAGGGGCGGTGGGCTCGCGCTCCGCCTGGCGGAGCCCGGCGACCGGGGCCGGGGCCGCCGCAACGCGCAACGCCCCCTCGAGCGCCGCGTCGAGCGCCTCGGCCCCCCGGACGACGCGGGCCTCGATCCGGACCACCCGGAGCCGCGGGTCCTCGGCCCGCGCGGGCGGGAGCCGGACCGCGTCCTTCTCGGTGGTGACCACCGCCGCGCAGCCGGCCGCGGCCGCGGCCCGCAGCGCCTCGTCCAGCTCCGCCCCGGTGAAGCGGTGGTGGTCGGGGAAGGCCCGCGCCGCCGCCACCTCCGCCCCCAGGTCGGCCAGGGTGCGGTGGAAGCCGCCGGGCCGGGCCAGGCCCGAGAGGGCGAGCACCTTCTCGCCCCGGAGGACGCCGGCGCCGAGGCTCCGCGCCAGCGTGCCGTCGAGGACGTCGGTCGGGGCGTGGCTCGACTCGACCGGCTCCCGGCCGGTGGCCTCCCGCGCCCGCGCCCGCAGGCGCTCGAGCCGCTCGGGGCTCGCCTGGTCGACGCGGGAGAGCCAGATCAGCCCGGCGCGGCCCAGCGCCGAGGGCGCCTCCCGGTTCGGCCCCCGGGGGAGGAGCCGGCCGTTGCCGAAGGGGTTCCCGGCGTCGAGGACCACCACGTCGAGATCCCGGGCCAGGGCGCGGTGCTGGAACCCGTCGTCGAGGAGGAGGACGTCGGCGCCCAGGGCAGCGGCCACGGGGACGAGGGCGGCGCGCCGCGGCCCGCACACCACCACCGCGCCCGGGAGGCGCCGGGCGAGCAGGACCGGCTCGTCCCCTGCCTCGGCGGCGGAGAGGAGCAGGCGGCTCCCGTCCGACACCACCCGCGCGTCCCGCCGCGAGGCGCCGTACCCGCGGGAGAGGATGGCCACCCTCCGGCCGCGGGCGCCGAGCCGGCTCGCCAGGGCGAGGGTGGCCGGGGTCTTGCCGGCGCCGCCCACCGCCAGGTTGCCGACCGAGATCACCGGGACGCCCGCCCGCGCCGCGGGCAGGAGGCCGCCCCGGTAGAGCGCTCCGCGGACCGCCGCCGCCGCGCCGAAGGCGAGCGCCCCGAGCGACAGGGGGGCGAGCAGCAGCGCCTCGGCCGGGCCGGGCCGCTCGCCCCACCAGATGCGCTCGAGGAGCTTCATCGCCGGAGCATCTCGCGGGCCGCCGAGAGCACCGCCTCGGCGGCCAGGTCGCCCAGGCAGCGGTGGTGCCCCTCGGGGCAGTAGTCGCCGCCGTGGTTCGAGCAGGGTGAGCAGCGCAGGCCGAGGGAGAGCGCCCGGCCGGGCGGGGGCGGGCCCCAGCGGGTGGCGGAGGTCGGGCCGAAGAGGGCGAGCACCGGGGTGCCGACCGCGGTGGCCAGGTGGACGGGGCCGGAGTCGCAGGCCACGAGCAGCTGCACCCGGGCGATCGCCGCCGCCAGCGCGTCGAGCGGCAGGAAGGAGAGGTCCGCCGCCACCTTGGCCCGGGAGGCCGCCCGGAAGGCGGCGAAGGCATCCCGGTCCCCCGGGCCGCCGCAGAGCACGATCCGGACCCCCTCGGCGTGCAGCGCGTCGGCCACGGCGGCGAACCGCTCCGCCGGCCAGCGCTTGGTCGCCCAGCGCGCTCCGGGGGCGATCGCCACCGCCGGCGGCTCGACCCCCTGGAGCGCGTCGGCGGCCAGGGCCCGCGCCTGGGGCGAGAGGCTCACCTTGAGCGGCCCGGGCGCCTCGATCCCGAGCGGCTCGAGGGCCTCGGCGTAGAGCCGCGACTGGTGGGCCCGCACCAGCGGCGGGTCCGAGCCGAACACCGACATGAGCGCCCGCAGGGCGGTGCGCCGCCGGA
>DATKAL010000297.1:0-16056 GCA_035498135.1 Anaeromyxobacter sp. | reverse complement strand
GCGCCCGGTAGAGCGCCTCCTCGCTCTCGATGGCGACGCGGGTGGAGGGGTCCGGCCCCTCCGCGCCCCCGGCGCCCTCGCCGGCGCCGGGCCCGGCGCGCGCCGGCAGCCGGTGGAGCCCCCATTCGCTGAGGGTGTAGCCCATGTCGCGGGCCAGGCCGCGGAGGCGCACGTGGTGGGCCTTCGAGCCGGTGAGGTGGTGGAGGAGGGTGGCGAAGTCCTCCGGGGGGACGATGCGCAGGTCGACCGGGAGGCCGGAGACGAGGCGGACGGTGACCTTGGTCTCTCCCCGGGCGAGCACCTCGGCCACCAGCGGGTGGGCCGCCAGCCGGTCGGCGAGGGCGGCCGGGTCGCGCGAGGCGGCCACCAGGTCCAGGTCGCCCACCGTCTCGCGCCCGCGCCGGGCCGAGCCCGCCAGCTCGACCCGGGGCGAGCCGGGCGCGCCGCGCAGGTGGGCGATCAGCTCGTCGGCCCGGGGGATCGCCTCGGCGAGGAGCACGCGCCGGTCGGCCGCCTGCGTCCGCAGGCGCCGGATCCCCTCCAGGATCCGGGCCTCGGTCTTCTCCCCGAAGCCCTTCACCCCGCGGACCCGGCCGGCGGCGCAGGCCGCCTCCAGGTCGTCGACCGAGGCGACCCCCAGGGCGGCGCGCAGGGCGGCGACCTTCTTCGGCCCGAGGTCGGGAACCCGGAGCAGCCCGAGCAGGCCCGGGGGGTGGGCCGCCCGGAGCCGGTCGAGGATGGCGGTCGTCCCGGTGCTCCGCAGGTCGGCGATCTTGCGCGCCAGCGCCTCGCCCACGCCGGGGAGGTCGGTGAGCCGCCCGGCGGCGATCACCTGGTCCAGGTCCTCGGCCAGCCCCTCCAGCGCCCGCGCGCCGTTCTCGTAGGCGCGGACCTTGAACGGGTTCTCGCCCTCGAGCTCGAGCAGGGCCCCGATGTCCCGCAGGGCCCGCGCCACCCCGGCCTTGTCCAGCATCGGGCGCTTATATACCGTCGCGGGCGCCGCGCCCGCCCGGGCTCCTCCGGGGGCCCCGCGGCGAGCGGGCGCGGCTGCGGAGGGCGCACGGCATGGGACACGAGGAGCACAGGAAGCAGGCGCCGCGGTCGGCGCGGGTCTTCGTGATCACCGCCTCGGACAGCCGGGGAGAGGCGGAGGACACGAGCGGCGCCTTCCTCAAGCGGGCGGCGGCCGAGGCCGGGCACGCCCTGGCCGGCTACCGGGTGGTCAAGGACGAGCCGGACCAGATCCGGGCCGCCCTCGAGGAGGCGGCGCGGTCGGGGGCGGACGCCGTGCTCCTGAGCGGCGGCACCGGCATCGCAGGCCGCGACCGGACCTACGAGGCGGTGACCGGGGTCCTGGAGAAGCGGATCGACGGCTTCGGCGAGCTCTTCCGCATGCTGTCGTTCTCGGAGATCGGGAGCGCCGCCATGATGTCGCGGGCGGTGGCGGGCGTCTGGCGCGGCCGGGCGGTCTTCTCCATGCCGGGCTCGGAGGCGGCGGTGCGGCTCGCCTGGACGAAGCTCATCGCCCCGGAGCTGGGGCACGTCCTCCGCGAGCTGCGCAAGGACGCGCCGGCGGGGCCGGGTTGAGCACCGCCGGGGCGGAGGCACGGGCCGCCCCGGCGCGGCCGGTCCCCGTCCTCGGCCGGGTGGTGGACGTCCGCGAGGGGGAGGCGGGGGCGCTCCTCTGGGCGTTCGCCTACTTCCTCACGCTCCTCCTCGGCTACTACCTCCTCCGCCCCATCCGCGAGGAGATGGACCGCCCCGCCCAGCAGGTGCTCTTCACGGTCGTGACGCGCGAGGAGAAGTACAAGGCGAAGACCTTCATCGACACCTTCGTCTACCGGGGGGGCGACACGGCCGCGGCCTGGCTCCACGCCGGGCTGGCGGGGGCGGGGCTGGCGCTCCCCGCCCTCTCGCTCTCCGCCGTGCCCTTCGCCCTCGCCTCCCTCGGGCTGGCGCTCTGGCTGGCGCGCCGGGAGCGGGCGCTGGAGGCACGGGCGTGAGCGGGGTGGGGCGGCGCGGGTTCCTCCGCCTGGCGGCGGCCGCCCTGGCCGCGGCCCGCGGGGCGGGAGCGGGGGAGGAGGCGGCGATGACCGACGGGATGGCGACGCGGCCGGTGCCGCGCACGGGCGAGGCGATCCCGGTGATCGGGCTCGGGACCTGGCAGACCTTCGACGTCGGGTCGGGCGAGGCGGAGCGGGCGCCGCGGCGCGAGGTGCTGCAGCGCTTCCTCGCCGCCGGGGGGCGGGTGATCGACTCGTCGCCGATGTACGGGCGGGCGGAGGAGGTGACCGGCGACCTCCTGGCCGGGCTGCCCGGGGCGCCGCGGCCGTTCCTCGCCACCAAGGTCTGGACCCGGGGGCGGGCCGAGGGCGAGGCGCAGATCCGCGAGTCGATGCGCCGGCTCCGGACCGAGCGGCTCGACCTCCTCCAGATCCACAACCTGCTCGACTGGGAGACGCACCTCCCCACCCTGCGGCGCCTGAAGGAGCGGGGGACGATCCGGTACCTCGGGATCACCCACTACGCCCGCTCGGCCTTCGGCGAGCTGGAGCGGCTCCTCCGGACGGAGGGGCTCGACTTCGTGCAGCTCCCCTACTCGGCGGCGACCCGCGAGGCGGAGAGGCGCCTCCTCCCCGCCGCCCGGGAGACCGGGACGGCGGTGCTGGTGATGCGGCCGTTCGAGGAGGGGGAGCTCTTCCGCGCCGTGAAGGGGCGCCCGCTGCCGGCCTGGGCGGGCGAGCTCGGCGCCGCCTCTTGGGGCGAGATCTTCCTGCGCTTCATCCTCTCCCACCCGGCGGTCACCGCCGTCCTCCCCGCCACCTCGAACCCGCGCCACCTGGACGAGAACGTGCGCGCCGGGCGCGGGCCCACGCCCGACGCCGCGCTCCGCCGTCGCATGGCGGAGGACCTCCGCTTCTGAGGGGGCTGACTCCATCGAGCTAGGGGTGATCCCTCTCCCCGGCGGGGGTCGATCGCTTCGCCGCAGCCACCGGGAGCGCAACTCCCCGGAAACCGGGTCGCTGTCGCCCGGGATATTCACGCGAGGTGCGACATCCGCCTGGGACGTACCAATGGTCAAATAGAAGATGGGACCATCCACGCACACTGCCGCACCGGCGGCGGTGGCGCGGGAGAGGGACCATCACCAGCGATGCATGGCCTCCGAGCCCACCCCGGTGGCGGGCGGGCCCGGAGCGCACGGGTCCGGGCTCCCCGGGCAAGGAGGGAGGATCGCATGCAGTTCAAGCGGATCGTCCGGCAGGCGCTGATCGCGGCGGTGGTGCTGTCGGGGTGGGCGAGCGCCCAGGTCCCGTTCCCGCCGAACTGGGCGGGTGCCCCGACGGGCTCGGCGAAGCAGAGCGTGTATCCGTACGACGGGCAGTGCTGGGCGAGCATCCCCATCGCCGGCCTTCCGCAGTGCCAGGTGTCGAGCTCCTCGGCGGCCGGCTACGCGGCATCGTTCCTCTGCGACGGCGCCGGGTTCCCCAACCAGACCGCGGGCGGCTGGGGGAAGTGCGGCGCCGTCCAGCCGGCGCCGGCCTACCCGTTCGCCCTGCTCACGGGCGACACCCAGCGGGCGAACAAGTACCGGTGGGAGGTCCTGAACCCGCTCGACTACACTCCCGACACCGCGAAGTACCCGGGCGCGGACTACTACGAGATCGGCCTGCACGAGGCCTGGGGCTTCCAGGCGATCGCCTCGGCCGGCCTCTTCCCCGACCCGACCAAGGTGGGCGGCACGGCCGTGCCGAACGGCATGCAGTGGACCGGCCTCACCGACCCGGGCACCGGCAAGCCGCTCCCGACGCCGATCTGGGGCGTCGGGCAGATCAACAAGGGCGGCGGCCCGGTGACCACCACCCTCCAGTCGCTCGGCCTCTTCCCCACCGGCACGCCGGCGAAGGTGCCGTCCTGGTCGAGCGACAGCTACGTCGCCACCTGGCCCTCCATCAACATCCGCGGCACGACCGGGCGCCCGGTGGTGGTGAAGTGGATCAACGAGTTCCCGAACAACCACCTCTTCTGCCCCCACCCCGAGGCGGCGGACTGGCCCTGCGCCATCGACCGGACCTTCATGGGCGTGAAGGCGTCGATCGACCCGCAGAAGGCACCCCCCACCCTGCAGAAGACCCCGCTCACCTACGCCGGCGTGAACCAGTACGGCAGCCCGCAGCAGCCGGACAACTCCTGGGTCACCCACCTGCACGGCGGCGAGATCCCGCCCCAGACCGACGGCTTCGCCGAGAAGTGGTTCGGCAACCGGGTCACCGGGCAGGTCTACAGCCCGCAGCCCTGGCCGCTCGACCCGGCCTTCTTCGCGCCCGCCGGCTCCCTGGTGACGCAGCAGATCGGGCTCTCGTACTCGAACATCTTCCGCCCGGGCGGCGACCCGTCCGCGAGCGCGTTCACCTCCTGGTACTACGACACGTACGCCTATCCGATGGTGAACCAGGAGTCGACCATCTGGTTCCACGACCACACCCTGGGGAAGACGCACCACAACGTGATCGCCGGTCCGGCCGGGTTCTTCCCGGTGAAGGACCCGTCGAAGCACTACCCGGTGGTGCGGGGGAAGTGCACCGGGCCGAGATCCGACAGCTGCGAGTACACCTGGATCGACGCGGTCACCGAGCCGAGGGACTCCCTGGGCGTCCCGATGTACGACCTCTTCCTCGCCGTCCAAGACCGCGACTTCAACGCCGACGGGACCATCAACTTCCCGAACGGCCTGGGCCAGGCCCCCTCGGCCACGCCGGTCTCGCCGGCCGGCTACCCGGCGGTGGCGGGCAACACCCCCTTCACCCCCGGTCCGAACCCCCAGGTCCACCCGGTCTGGGTCCCCGAGTACTTCAACTCCAACGCCCTGGTGAACGGCGTGCTCTGGCCGAAGAAGACGGTGGAGCCGGGATTCTACCGGATCCGGTTCGTCGACGGCTCGGACGCCCGCTGCTACAACTTCACCTTCAGCACCCAGGATCCCTGGGCGAGCGCGGTGACCGACCCGATCACCGGCCAGCCCGCGCCCGTGCGTCCCGCCGCCTCCATCCCCTTCACGCTCGTCGCCAACGAGCAGGGCTACCTCCCCAGGCCGCTCAAGGTCTCGAACGTCACGATGTGTCCGGGTGAGCGCTACGAGCTGATCTTCGACTTCCGCAAGTACGCCGCGGGGACGAGGATCTACCTGGTGAACGACGCCCCCGCGCCGTACCCGGGTGGCGGCAACGGGCCGTTCGATCCGGGGAGCCCGTTCCCCGACATGGCGACGATCATGCGGTTCGACGTGGGCGCCGCCACCACGACCACGGTCGCCTCGCTCGCGATCCCGGCGGTCATCGACCAGGACTTCGACGACCTCACCGGGAACAGCGGCGGGACGCCGCTCGCGCCGTGCGGGCCGGGCGTCGACCCGACCAGGACCCGCTGCATCGCGGCCGTCCGGAACCTCTACCTGAACGAGCGGATCGACGGGATCACCGGCGCCTCCCTCGGCCTCCAGATCAACGGCGTCCCCTTCGAGTACGACGTCACCGAGACGCCGAAGCGGGGCACCTACGAGCTCTGGAACATCGTCAACCTGACGGTGGACGCGCACCCCATCCACCCCCACCTCGTCAAGGCCCAGGTCCTGAGCCGCCAGGACCTGGACGTGCAGGGCTACAGGCTGGCGCTCTGCCAGTCCGACGCGGGGAGCAACGACTGCACGCCCGGCATGTCGCCGGGCAGCGTCATCCAGCTCATCCCCGACCCGACGCCGTTCCTGCTGAACGCGCCGGTCAAGCCCGACCCGACCGAGGTGGGCTGGAAGGACGCGATGCGCGCCATGCCCGGCCAGGTGACCAGCTTCATCGCCAGGTGGGACGGGAGCTGGCGCCAGTCCACCGCCGCCGGGGGCGCGGACGTGACCGCCCCGGGCGCCGGCAACCCGAACTGCATGGCCAGCAACGCCTGCTCGGTGAGCGTCGGCGCGGGCGGCACGTCGGTGAGCTGCTCCAGCGGCGCGGCGAACCTCTCGATGTGCGGCAAGGGGAGCGCCAGCAGCTGGGTCTTCCCGGCGGTGACGTCGGGGCCGTACGTCTGGCACTGCCACATCAACTCGCACGAGGACTCGGAGATGATGCGGACGAGCCTCGTCGTGAAGTAGCGCCCGGCGATCCCGGGGTTCGCGGGGCGGCGCCGCCGGGCGCCGCCCCGCTCGCGCCCGGCCCCGCCTCAGGGCAGGGCGAGCCGCATCCGCATCCGCTGCCCGGGCTCCAGCTGGAACCCGGTCGGCGCCCGGATCCGCCGGCCCTGCACGGCCCGCTGTGCGCACTGGAGCTGCTCGCGGGAGAGGTCCCCGTAGGAGGCGACGCTGGCGTCGACCACCTCAAGCCCGCCGTCGACGACCGCAAGCTCCACCAGCAGGGCGGCCGGGGCGTCTGCCGGTGCGCCCCGCCCACCGGGGCCCCGGCGCGGGGCGTCGTGCGCGCGCAGGTCGCCCGGCACGCACGGCGCGATCAGGGGGGTCAGCGACCGCGCCACCGGCGCCAGGGGGCGCATGAGGATCCGCGGCGGGGGCTCTCCGCTCGCGATCGGGGCCGCGGCCGCCGGCGCGGACGCGGGGGAGGACGCCGGGGCGACGGCAGCCGGTGGCCAGGGCGCCGCCTCGGCCGGAGCGGCGGAGGGAGGCAACGCGGCGGCGGGCGAGGGCTCCGGCGGCGGCCTCGCGCCGGGCCGCGGGGCGGTGGCGAGGTCGACGACGAGGACGGCGATCGCCACCAGGGCGAGGATCCCGCCGCCGGCGACCAGGGCGAGGCGGCGGGCGCTCACGGGCCGGCCCTCCCGGACGCGGGCGCCGGCGAGGGAGGGGTGGCGGTCGTCCCCCGGGGACCGACCAGCGCCGCCTGCGCCTCCTCGAGAGCCGCGCGCAGGGCGCGGTTCGCCTCGCGGAGCCGTCCCACCGGCACCGTCTGCCGCTCGAGGCAGCGGCGGGCCTGGTCGCGTGTGGCGACCAGCCGGGCGGGGCCGGGGGGCTCGCTCGCCGTGCCCATCAGCACCTCGAAGGCGACCCCGCGCTCCCGGCAGCCCGTCCGCGGGTCCACCGGCCACGGGCGGGTGAGGAGCTCCTGCGCGCCGCTCCAGGCCTCGACGAGCCGGGCGCGGAGCGCCTCGAGGCGGGGCCCGTCGCCGGGGGGCGCGGCGCGGGCCGCCTCGGCGAGCCGGAGATCGGTGCGCGCGTCGCCGAGCCGCTGCAGGGCGCGGAGCGCCCAGGCGCGCTCGTCGAGCATGTCCCGGTGCGCGAGGAGCATCTCGCGGAGCAGGGCCTGGTCGCCGGGGAGGCCGGGCGGCGGGAACGGCTTGCCGGTGAAGGTGAGCGCGGGCGCGGCGCCCGGCGTCTCCCCGGCGGGCGCCGCGGCGCGGGGCGCGGCCAGGAGCGCGAGCGCGAGCGGGGCCCAGGCAGAGAGGGGGCGCATCGAGCTCCGATGGTAGCTCCCGCCGCCGGCCGGGGGGTGCGGAGCCTTGTCGCGAATGGGGCGTGGCAGGGTGGCCCGCCGGCAATGGGTTACCGTGGTCGCCTGCGCCGCCGCCGCGGCCGGGGACTCCACCATGCGCGACTTCGTGAAGAGCCTCACCGACAACACGCTGAGCCTCCTCGGCACCACGCTGGCGACGGCGTCCGGGGTCCTGATCGTCCTGGTGCTGGCGGTGTTCAGCCTCGGCTACCACGCCAACGCCTACGTGGGCATCGTCGCCTTCCTCGTGCTCCCCGGCGCGTTCGTCCTCGGCCTCCTCCTGGTGCCGGCCGGCCACTGGCGGGTCCGCCGCCGCGCAGCCCGGGCCGCCGCGGCTGGCCGGCCCGTGCCGGCGCTGCCGGTGCTCGACCTGAACCAGCCCGCCACCCGGAACCGGCTGGTCTTCTTCGGGGCGCTCACCGCGGTGAACGTGGTGATCCTCTCGGCGGCCGGGTACGCGGGGATCTCGCTGATGGACCGGCCGGTCTTCTGCGGCTCCTGCCACTCGGTGATGGACCCGGAGGTCACCGCCTACGCCCGCTCGCCCCACGCCCGGGTGGCCTGCGTCGAGTGCCACATCGGCTCGGGCGCGAGCTGGTTCGTGAAGTCGAAGCTCTCCGGGAGCTGGCAGCTGGTCTCGGTGACCCTGAACCTCTACCCGCGCCCCATCCCCACCCCGGTCAAGGCCCTCCGGCCGGCGCGCGACACCTGCGAGGAGTGCCACTGGCCGGCCAAGTTCGTGGGGCAGCGGCTCAAGGTGCTCCGCACCTACGCCGAGGACGCCGCGGGGACGGAGAAGGACACGGTCCTGCTCATGCGGGTGGGCGGCCAGCTCGGCCCGCGGGCGAGCGGGATCCACTGGCACGTGGCGCCGGGCGTCGAGGTCCGCTACCTGGGCGACGCCTCCCGCCAGAAGATCGGCGCGGTCGAGCTCAAGCTCCCCGACGGCACCCGGCGGACCTACGCCTCCAAGGACGGGCCGGCGGCCCCCGGCCCGGACGCGGCCTGGCGCACCATGGACTGCGTCGACTGCCACAACCGGCCCACCCACCAGTACCGGCTCCCCGAGCAGGAGGTCGACGGCGCCATCGAGGCCGGCCGGCTGGATCGGGCCTCCCTCCCGTTCCTCCGCCGCGAGGCGCTGGCCGCCCTGAAGGGCGCCACCGGCTCGCACGCCGAGGCGAAGGAGGGGATCCGGGTGGCGATGCTGGCGAGCTACGAGAAGCTCGACCCGGCCGCCTTCCCCGCGCGCCGGGCGGCGGTGGAGGCGGCCGCGGACGTCGTGGCGGGGCTCTACGCCGTGAACGTCTGGCCGCAGATGAAGATCACCTGGGGCACCTACCCGAGCTTCCTCGGCCACGATGCCTCGCCCGGCTGCTGGCGCTGCCATGACGACGCCCACGTGGCCGAGGGCGGCAAGGCGATCCCCCAGGACTGCGACCTCTGCCACTCGATCCTGGCGCAGGACGAGCACGATCCCAAGGTGCTGAAGGAGCTCCAGCACTAGAGGATGGGGCGGCTCCCCGATGCGCCGCCGCCCCCGCACGCTCCCCGCCTCCCGCGCCGCCGCGCTCCGGCCGCTCCTCGACCGGCTCGACGCGGCCCTCGACCGGGCCGCGCGGATCGCCGCCGATCCGGTCGAGTTCCCGCGCCGCTACGCCGATCGGGACGACCAGGAGGTGGCCGGACTGGTGGCGGTGAGCCTGGCGTACGGCCGGGCCGACGTCTTCAAGCCGGTGGTGGCGCGGGCCCTGGCGGCGATGGGGCCTCACCCGGCCCGCTTCGCGGAGGCCCTGGCGCGGTCGCCCGCGGTCGCCCCGTTCACCGGTCTCGCCTACCGGTTCAACCGGCCCCCGGACCTGGCCGCCCTGGTGGCGGCTGCCGGCGAGCTGCGGCTCCGCCACGGCTCTCTCGGCGACCGCTTCGCCACCCTGTTCCGCGAGGAGGGCGGTGGCCCGACCGCGCTCCGCCCGGCGCTGGCCCGCCTCGCCGCCGAGCTCCGCGGCGCTCCCCAGGTGGGCCCGCTGCTCGCCCGCCGCGGCCGGCGCGGCCTCCGGCACCTGCTCCCCGATCCCTCGGGGCCGGGCGCCTCGAAGAGATGGAACCTCTACCTGCGCTGGATGGTCCGCGGCCCCGACGCCGTCGACCTGGGGGCCTGGCGGGGCGTGCCGGCCGCCGCCCTGGTGGTGCCCCTCGACACCCACGTGCACCGGGTGGCCCGGGCCCTGGGGCTCACCGGCCGCCGCGACGCGAGCTGGCGCACCGCCGAGGAGATCACCGCCGCCCTCCGGCGGATCGATCCCGACGACCCGGTGCGCTACGACTTCGCCCTCTGCCACCTGGGGATGAGCGGCCGCTGCCCGCCCCGGCGCGACCCGGTCCGCTGCCGGGCCTGCCTCCTCGCCGGGGCATGCCCGTCCCGCGCCCCCCTCCCCGGGCTCAGACCCGGCGCAGCTTCTGGCGCAGCTCGAGGACGATCTCGCCCTCGCGGAACACCCGCACCGTCCCGGTCGTCTGCGAGACCGTGATCGCCACCGCCTTCGACTCGGCGCTGATCGAGGCGGCGGCGCTGTGGCGGGCCCCGAGCCCCATGGGGAGCTTCACCTCGCGGGACATGGTGAGCAGGTACCGCCCGGCGGCGAGCACCACCCCGTCCTCGCGGATGATGAAGGCGCCGTCCAGGGCGGAGAAGGTCTTCACCGCCTCGCGGATGGGCGGGTCGAGCGCGTTCCGCTCCGCCTCGCTGATCCCCTGGAAGGGGTTGAGGATGAGCTGGCGGCTCTTCTCCATCACCGCGGTGGAGTCGCCGATCACGATGATGGTGCCGACCGGGTGGCCCTCGTAGCCCTCGGCGCCGATCTCCATGCCCGTGTGGATCAGGCTCTCGACCACCTGGGAGGAGAACTCCGCCGGGAGCCCGAGGGTGTCGACCCGGAGCTTCTCCTCCGGGTCCTCCGAGCCGATGGTGAGCTTCACCAGGGTGTCCATCACCCGGTCGTCGCCCGGCCCGGCCAGGGCGAGGACCGTGTCGCCGTCCTTGAAGAGCCCGGATGACTGGGCCGCCACCACCGCCACCTTGATCTTCTCCACGCGGGTATAGTCGTAGGGCGGGATCACCACCGCCGTGTACTTCCGGGCCTTGAGCTGGTTGGCGAGCCCCTCGCTGGTCACCGCGTAGACGAGCTTGCGCCTCGTCGGCCGGCCCCGCATCTCGGCGGTGGAGAGCGGATGGTCCGAGACGTAGAGGAGGCGGTCCACCTCGGAGCGCGACATGAGGGTGAGCGCCCCGCGCAGGAACTCGCGATCGATCTTGCCGTCGGCCATGGGGGCGAGGATCCGCCGCGGCGCCGCGCGAGTAAAGCTTTGGGAGGAGCGCCGCTCCCCCGCCGGCGGGCCTCCCGGTCTCGTCCGGCCGCACCTTGACAGGTCAACCCCCGCCGTTTAGGTTCACCGCCTTCTTTTTTCCGGGCCGGCCGGGCCGGCCCAGGGGTGGCCGCTTGAACAAGAAGGACCTCAAGAAGTTCAAGACGATGCTAGAGGAGTCGAAGCGGCAGCTCCTCGTCCAGGCGAAGAAGACCCTGACCGAGGAATCTTCCTTCGACACCGACGACCTCCCGGACGAGATCGACCTCGCCTCCAGCGAGTACACGCAGTCGATGATCTTCCGGCTGCGCGATCGGGAGAAGTTCCTCCTCGCCAAGATCGACAAGGCCCTGCAGCGGATCGAGAACGGCACCTTCGGCATCTGCGAGAAGTGCGAGGAGGAGATCTCCGCGAAGCGCCTGGAGGCGCGGCCGGTGACCACCCTCTGCATCCGCTGCAAGGAGGAGCAGGAGCAGAAGGAGAAGTCGTTCGGCTAGGCGGCGCCCTCCCGCCCTGCAGCGCCGCGGCCGGGCCCCTCGCCCGGCCGCCGCCGTCTCCGGAGCCCCTCAGGCCTCGATCCGGAAGAGCTGGGCGCCGACCAGGAGCTGATCGCCCGGGGAGAGCTCGACCGGCCCCGAGATCCGCACGAAGGTCCCGTTGGAGCTCCCCAGGTCGGCGAGGGTGATCGCCTCCGCGGTCACCTCCACCCGGGCGTGCCGGGCCGAGACGTAGCGGTCGGCGGGGAAGGTCACCTCGCCGCTCTCCCGGCCGATCTGGTTCGCGCCCTCCCGGAGCGGGAACACCTCGCCCGTCCCCCCGCCCTCGAGGAGCTGCACCAGGCGGAAGCGGTGGCCCGCGTCGGCGGAGCCCCAGGCGCGCACCGCGTCGGGCTCCGGGTGGCGGGGGCGCGCCGCTGGCTCGAGCCGGAGGAGCTGCCGGCCGACGCGCACCTCCGCGCCCGGGGCGAGCCGGCGCGGGTCGCGGATCCGGACGAAGGTCCCGCTCGCGCTCCCCAGGTCCTCGACCGAGAGCGCGCCGTGCCGCAGGGTGAAGCGGGCGTGGCGGGGCGAGACCGTGGGATCGTCGGCGATGCGGATCGCCCCCTCGGTGCGCCCGCAGACCGCCTCGCCCGGCTCGAGGGCGTGGGTGGCCCCGGGGAGCCCGTCGGTGCGCACCGCCGCGAGGCGCACCCCGCCGGACCGGGGGTGGGGGAGGGGAGGAGGCTCCGGCGGAGGCGCCGGCGTCCTCGGCGGGAGGGCGGCGTGGACTCCGGTGCCGGAGGGTCCGATCGCCGGGCGGGCGGGGGTGGCGCCCGCCGGGGCGCCGCACCGGCCACAGAAGCGGAAGCCGGCGCGCAGCGGCTCGCCGCAGGAGGCGCAGACCGCGGCGGCGGAGGGGGCGGGGGGCGCGGGGGTCGGAGGGCGCAGCGCGAGCCCGCAGTCGAGGCAGAAGGCGAAGCTCGGATCGTTCTCCCGGCCGCATCGGCCGCACTGCGTCGGCTTCGCCATCGGCGGCATTCTAGCGGACCGCGGCCCGACCGGAGATGGTCCCTCGCCCGAGGGACGGGTCCGGGTACGATGTCGCATGCGCCGGCCGAGCTGGCCCTTCTGGTTCCTCGTCGGGGCGATGGCCCTCGCGCTCGCGGGAGGGGCCACGATCGTGCTGCTCGTGCGGCAGACGGCGGCCGGGCGCCGGGCCTCGTTCCGGGCGAGCGAGCCCCCGCCGGCCGGTCCGGCCGGGCCGCCGTAGAGCGCATCCATCACCCCGGCCCATGCACTCGGCTACCGGCGGAGCTTCTCCTCCACCGAGCGGAGCTTCCCGGCGATGGAGTGTTCGGGCTTGTCCCGCCGGTCGTCGATCTTGATCAGGGTGGAGACGCGGACCGCGCCCTGCGCGAACGGGTGCTCGTGCATCCGTCGGATGACGGCGAGGATCTCGTCCAGGTCCCCCTCGATGATCGTCCCCATGGCGGTCAGCTGGTTCACGAGCTTCGTGCCGCGGAGGAGCTCCTCCACGCCGGCGACGAAGCGGGAGACGCTCGGCGTGCCGGTGCCGAGGGGGGTGATGGAGACGAAGACGACCGCCATGCAGACCTCTCCTCGCCGCGGGTGCGGCCGCTCAGGGGGCGGACGGCTCGGCGACCCCGACCCGCAGCACCTCGCGGCCGAGCCGGATCACGTCGCCGTCGCGCAGCTCCCGCTCCCCGTGCGGCGGCAGCCGCACGAACGTGCCGTTGGACGAGCCGAGGTCCCTGAGGCGCGCGCTCCCGTCGCCGTCCGGCAGGAGCTCGGCGTGCGCCTGGGAGAGGAAGGGGTCGTCGCCCAGGTTCACCGCGCAGCCTGCCCGGCCGATGGTCACCGACGGGCCGCTCCGCACGAAGACGCGGCCGGCGCCTCCGCCCTCGAGCCACTCCTCGATCACCAGGGTGGTCCCGCTCGGCCGCGGCGCGCCCAGCCGCCGGGTGCCGTCGGGCAGCGGCGGAAGGGCCGGCGGGAGGGGCCCGGCGTAGCGGAGGAGGCGATCGCCCACCGAGAAGTGGTCCCCCGGGCGGAGGGGCGCGGAGAGACCGCGCAGCCTGAGGAAGGTGCCACCCGGCGCGCCCTCGTCCCGCAGGTGGAGGGCCCCGCCGCGGAAGGCGAAGGTGGCGTGGTGCGGGGCGAGCGTCGGGTCGTCCGGGAAGGTGATCGCGCCCCGGGAGCGGCCGACCTCGATCGTCCCGGCGTCGAGCCGGAAGCTCGCCCCCTCCCGCCCCTCGCCGCGCTCCAGCACCAGCCGCGCCCGGCCGGGCGCCACCGCGCCCGGCTCCGGCGCGGCGCCCTGCCCGGCGGGGAACGGCCGGGCGATGACCTGCGTCCCCCGGGCCCCGAGGGACTGGCCGCAGCGGGCGCAGAAGGTCCCCGGCCCCGCCTCCTCGCCGCAGCGCGGGCAGCGCAGCACCAGCGGCAGCGGGGTGATGGCGGGCTTCTCCGGGAGCGGCGTCCGGAGCACGGCCGCCGGGACGAAGCGGGTTGCGCCCCCTTTCTGGAAGGAGCGGACCACCGGGGCGCCCGCCTCGGTGGGAGGGGGCGGCGTGGGCGGGGCGGCGGGGGGCTCGGCGGCGGCCCCCAGGTGCTTGCCGCAGGAGGCGCAGGTCCGCGCGCCCGGCTCGTTGTAGGCGTCGCAGGCCCGGCAGACGATCCCGAGGATCCCGGTGAGCCGTCCCAGCTCGACCTCGGCGCCGCAGCCCGGACAGGCGGCCATGGTCAGGTCGAGCCCGGCACCGCACTTCTTGCACTTCACGGAAAGGAGCCTCCGGCGAACGTCCCCGGAGCCGACGTTACCGCGTGGACCACCCGGCGCTCAACCCGCCTCGGGCGACTGGCAAGCCGTGGCGCATTGCGTTATCCATCCTGGGTGACGTTCCTGCGAGGGCGCCGGGCTTGCCCGGTCAGCCCGCGCCTCGTTACGCTCTTCGGTCTACCTTGCTCCGGCTCAACGACATCCTGGATCGGGTCAGCGCCTACCACCCGGACCCCGACCTCGACCTCATCAAGAAGGCCTACGTCTACAGCGCGAAGGTCCACCAGGGGCAGATCCGGAAGTCGGGAGAGCCGTACCTCGTCCACCCGCTCGAGGTGGCCGGGATCCTCGCCGAGCTGAAGCTCGACGAGTCGTCGGTGGTGACCGGGCTGCTCCACGACACCATCGAGGACACCCTCGCCACCAAGGAGGAGATCGCCGAGCTCTTCGGCGCCGAGATCGTCGACCTGGTCGACGGGGTCACCAAGCTCTCCCAGTTCAGCGCCGCCAACACCCAGGAGGAGAAGCAGGCCGAGAACTTCCGCAAGATGGTGGTGGCGATGGCGAAGGACATCCGCGTCCTCCTCGTCAAGCTCGCCGACCGGACCCACAACATGCGGACCCTCGACGCCATGAAGCCCGAGGCGCAGGAGCGGATCGCGCGCGAGACCCTGGACATCTACGCCCCCCTGGCCAACCGGCTCGGCATCCAGTGGATCAAGAACGAGCTGGAGGAGCTTTCCTTCAAGTACCTCCGCCCCCAGGACTACGCCGAGCTGGCGGGCAAGGTCACCGTCCGGGCCAGGGAGAAGGAGCGGTTCGTCGCCGAGGTGGTGGAGATCATCCAGAAGAAGCTGGGCGAGGCGAGCCTCTCCGCCGACATCTCGGGCCGGGTGAAGCACCTCTACTCCATCTTCCGGAAGATGCAGGAGCTGGGGGTCGACTTCGAGCAGATCCAGGACGTGATCGGCTTCCGGGTGATCGTGGAGACGGTCGCCCAGTGCTACGAGTCGCTCGGGCTCGTCCACGCCCTCTGGAAGCCGATCCCCGGCCGCTTCAAGGACTACATCGCCATCCCCAAGCCGAACCTCTACCAGTCCCTCCACACCACCGTGATCGGGCCGGCCGGCGAGCGGATCGAGGTGCAGATCCGGACCCGGGAGATGCACCGGATCGCCGAGGAGGGCGTCGCCGCCCACTGGGCCTACAAGGAGAAGGGGCGGGACGGGAAGGGGCAGGAGCTCTCCCGCAAGGACGCCGAGTCCTTCGGCTGGCTCCGCCAGCTGGTGGAGTGGCAGCGGGAGCTGGCCGACCCGCGCGAGTTCCTGGAGACGGTGAAGGTCGACCTCTTCTCCGACGAGGTCTTCGTCTTCACGCCCAAGGGGGCGGTGAAGAGCCTGCCCCGCGGCGCCACGCCGGTCGACTTCGCCTACACCATCCACTCCGAGATCGGCGAGCACTGCGTCGGCGCCAAGGTGAACGGGAAGCTGGTCCCCCTGCGCTACCGGCTGAAGAACGGGGACACCGTCGAGATCCTCCAGAGCCCGCACTCCCACCCGTCCAAGGACTGGCTCACCTTCGTCAAGACCAGCCGGGCCCAGGCCAAGATCCGCCAGTACATCCGCCAGGCCGAGCACCGGCGCTCGATCGAGATCGGCCGCGAGGTGGCGGAGCGCGAGTTTCGCCGCTTCGGCGTCACCCTGAACAAGCTGCAGAAGGGGGGCGAGCTGGACAAGGCCGCCGCCCACTTCGGCTACCGGGTGGGCGACGATCTCCTGGCGGGCATCGGCTACGGCAAGGTCGCCCCGGCCGACGTGCTCCGCCAGGTCCTCCCGGCCGAGAAGCTGGCCGAGCCCTCCGCCGAGCCCGCCCCCACCAGCCGGATCACCGAGCTGTTCCGCAAGATGGCCCGCCGCCCGAC
>DATKAL010000296.1:0-14258 GCA_035498135.1 Anaeromyxobacter sp. | reverse complement strand
GGTTGCATCCGGCGCGGATCGCGGTCTACTTACGGGTGATGATGTCGCAGGAGCGCGACCGCCGGCCGGATCCGGGCAGCCTCCGCGCCCGGGACCTGCTCGAGTTCCGGCCGTGGATGCTGGCGCTGGCCGTGTTCCTCGCCTGCGCGATCGGCATCGCCATCATGGAGAAGGCGCGCGACGCCCGCTCCATGTGGGCCCAGGTGACGCCGCAGGACGGCGCCGCCCAGAGCCGGTAGCCGCTCATCACCTTCGGGGACCGCTAGCGTTTCTTCCCGGCGCGACGCGCGCTCCGCCTGGCGCCCCGCGCGGCGGGCTTCTTCGCGGTCCGTCCACGGGCCGGCTTCGCCTTCGCCGCCTTCCGCGGCGCCCTGCGCGCGGGCTTCGGCCTCGCGGCCTTCCTGGCCGCCTTCATCGGAGCCGCCTTCCTCGCCGCCGGGCGGGCCGCCTTCCGGCCCACGCCGCCTGCCCCCGCCGGCCTCGCCTTCGCGGCCGGGGCGCCCGGCTCGGCTGCCGCCGGCGCCTGGAAGACCTGGCCGATCTTGCACCACAGGGCGAACTGCTCCGAGTCCCGGAACATCGCCGAGAGGGCGGAGTCGCGGTTCCGGCTGAAGGCTCGCGCCACCACCTGGCGCGGCGGGTAGACCCGCTCCCGGTGCGTCACCACCTCGACCGCCTCGGAGCCGGCCAGGAACTCCGGCCGGAAGCTCCGGCGGAAACGGCTCCCGGGCACGCCGGCGTCGGTCACGAGGTGGATGACGGTCTGGTCGCCGCAGTCGATGCCGTGCTGCCACCGGCCACCCTTGCGCGCCCGGATGTGATCGCCGACCATGTCCGTTCCTTTCCTGGGAGTGCGTCCCCGGCGTGCCCCGCGAGGAGCGATGGTAGCCGCGGCCGCCCCGGCCGGCAATCGCGCGGTCGCGCCCGCCCCGCCCGGCGGTTCGAGGGATCCCGAACGAGTCGTGGTCGCTCCCCTGATCCCGGGGTCCTCCTCCCGGAAGGCTGCCTGCCCGCAGGGTGACCGCCCGATGCCGCGTCCCGTTCGCATCCTGGTGGTGGACGACAACCACCTCATCCGCACCCTCCTGTGCCTGATCCTGGAGGGCGCGGGCCACCTCGCGGCCGGCGCCGAGTCCGGCCCGGCGGCGCTCGAGCTCGCGCCCACCTTCCGCCCCGACCTCCTGCTCGTGGACGAGGTGATGCCGGAGATGCCGGGGGCGGAGGTGATCCGGTGCCTGCGCCGGTCGCGGGACCTGCGGCTCGCCCGCGTCCCGGTGATCGGGATCTCGGGCCACCCGGGCGCGTCGCGGGCCCTCCTCGCCGCCGGGGCGAACGCCTTCCTCGCCAAGCCGGTGCAGGAGGTCCCGCTCCTCGACGCCGTGGACCGGGCGCTGGTGCCGCGGATCGGCCTCGACCCGGCCGCACGTCACGCTTCGTGAACGATCGCCGCGCGGCAGGCGGCGGCACGTACCGGGGGTCCGTTCGGGCGAAGGAGCCGCCCGCCGACGGGGGAGCCCTGCCGAGCGGGGCTCACCGGGGATCCCCCGTGGATCCATCCTGTTGCGGGCGTGTGTCGGCGCGTTTCCGTTTCGACACGGGGCCGCCACGGAAACGACCCAGATCGCCTGCTAGGTTCGACCGAACCGACCAGGAAGAGCCGCCATGATCGACCACCGGGAGACGTTCTATCGCTGCACCCTCTCCTCGCCCGCCGGGCGCCGCGTGGCGCACGTCCGGGCCTGGGATCCGGGGGAGGCGGTCCAGCTCTTCCAGGTGGAGCTCCGGGACGAAGGCGTCGAGGAGGGCGGCACGATCGAGGTGGCGCATCTCGACGGCGAGATCAGCTCGCGGGCGCGCTACCGGCCCGCAGCCGGCCGCCGGCCGGCGCGCTGAGCCCCGTCCCGATCGCCGATCTTCACCGCCGAGTGCCGCCGCAGCTCCGGAGCGCGCGCCGGTAGCGAAGCTCCCCGTCGCCCTCGCCGGCCGCCTGGGTGCGGATCGCGCCGCAGGCCTCCGCCGGCGCCCGCGCCGCGAGCACCTCGGCGGCCGCGGCACGCACCGCCGGATCGGGATCCCGGAGGAGCGGCCCGGCCGCGGGGAGGAGGCGCGCCGGCGGGAGGATCTGCCCGAGCCCGCGCACCGCGGTGCGCCGGACCAGCCGGGGCGCCCTCGCGTCGGCGGCCAGGCTCCGGTGGAGCGACTCCGCCCGGGCCCCCCCGAGCGCCGAGAGCCCCTCGAGCGCCCGCGCCCGGCGGCTGGGGAGCTCGTCCGGGGCGCCCGCGATCGCCGCCAGGACCGGCTCCGCCGCCGGCCCCACGGCGCGCCAGGCCTCGGGCGGCACCGGGCGATCGATGGCGGAGAGGAGGCCGCGCACCTGGTCCTCGGTGCCGGGCTCGGCCGGCGCGGCGGCGACGAGCAGGGCGAGGAGGAGGACGGGGGCAGGGACCAAGGCGTGGCTCCTAGTGGACCGCGGGGTTGAGGCGCATCACCTCGCCCTCCTCGGGCGAGAGCAGGCCTTGGGAGTACCCGGGGTACGCCTCCCAGAACATGAGGTGCCCCCCGCCCGCGCAACTCGGCGCGGTGACGCACCCGGGGGCGGTGACGTAGGCCGTGGAGCCGCAGGCCGCCCGCTGCGAGGACGACACGCAGGAGGCGCACTCGCACTTGGCCGTGTCGGTGAGCGGGTCGAAGTGGGCGCCGTCCGACTCGGTCGTGTGGTAGAGCCCGAGCCAGTGGCCGGTCTCGTGCGCCGTCACGTAGGCGGCGAGGTCGGTGCCGCAGCCGCCGATCGTGAACCCGCCGCCGCAGCTCCCCGACCCGAGGTCCGCGTTCAGCACCGCCGCCCCGCTGTTCGGGCCTCCCGGCACGCCCGAGGGGCCGGGGATCGAGCCGTCGATGCCGTAGACGATCGCTCCCGCGGGCAGAGTGGCCCTCAGCTCGTCCACAAGGAAGATGTGGACGGCGTTCCTCGGCAGGGCCAGGCCGAAGAGCAGCGAGAGCGTGTCGCAGGGGCCGACGGTGTCCACGTTCGGCGTCGAGTAGGCGGACCTCGCCCAGGGCTGGACGTCGTGGACCTGGACCGAGCCCAGGCAGACGCCGCCCGCCTGGAGCACGGAGGCGACCCCCGAGACGTAGCGCCGGAAGACGGCCGCCTTGGCGCCGCTCACCGCGCTGGCGGCGGTGAGGGTCGAGTCGGTGGAGACGAGGTAGAGGTCGAGATCGAGCGTCCCGGCGGTGGGGAGCGGACCGGGGCGGGTGAGGACCTTCACATCGTAGAGCCCGCTCGTGTCCGGGGTGACGTACGGGCAGCCGACGAACCTCGGGCAGTCGCGAGCCAGGTCGGTGAGGGTGAAGGTCCAGGTCCCGGCCTGAACCGCCCCCGCGGAGCGGACCAGGTCGAGGCTGGGGCTGGTGGAGGGGACGGTGAAGACGCCCGTCGCCGCGACCACCCCGGCGTCGAAGGCGAGGAGGCCGCTCGGGTCGCTGTGGGTGGAGGCGTCCACGGCGTCGTAGAACGGGGTGCCGTCCGGGGCGAAGAGGGCGGTGGGCTGGACCGCGTTCGGGTAGGCCGTGCCGCCGAGGTTGACGGTGGCGGCGGCCGAGCCGTCCTTCACCTGGGCGATCACGGTGAAGCTCGCCGTGCCCGCGGGGACGTCGAAGGAGAGCACGGTCCCCACCCGCTGGACGCCGAGCTCGACCACCCCGCCGGTGGGGAAGACCGCCGGCGAGACCGGGGGTGCGCAGGTGGAGGAGGGCGAGGGAGCGGTGGCGGGGCCGGCGATCGTCCCCAGGGCGATGGTGGGCGCCGTGGTGCACGCGCCGGCGGCGAAGGGCTCGCACTTCCCGGAGAGGCAGACGAGGCCGGTCTGGCACTCGGCGGCATGGGTACACGGCCCCCCCAGGACCACCGGCGTCGGGCCCGGCGAGGAGCCGCCGCCGCAGCCGGCGGCGGCGCCGAGGAGGAGGGCGAGGCGAAGGAGGGAGGCGCGGCGCACCCGGGGAGCTTAGACCGGGCGCCCGCGCTCGCGCGAGCCCGAATCGCCATCAGCCCGCGCCGAAGGCCCGGTCGAGGAGGCCGGCCAGCGCCCGCGCCGTGAGCCCCCAGACCACCCGCGCCGGGTCGGCGTGGAAGGACCAGACCCGCCAGCGCCCGGTGGCCGCGTCCACGTCCTCGAACGGCATCCCCGCCTCGGCGAGCGCGGTCCGGAGCCGGCCGGGGAGCGCCGCCGGATCCCAGAGGGTGGCGCGTCGCAGGGCCGGGTCGAGGAGGCGCTCCAGGGGGAGCTCGAAGGGCTCGTCCACCTCCGCCGCCGCGGCGAGGAAGGCGGGCGGCGGCGCCCGCACCGCCGCGACCACCGGCGTGACGGTGAACCGGGCCGGGCTCGGGAGATCGTCGAGCCGCCCGAGGAGCTCCACCGTCGCCGGCGCGAGGCCGACCTCCTCCTCCGCCTCCCGGAGGGCGCCCCCCTCGGCGCTCTCCCCGGGCTCGAGCCCGCCGCCGGGGAAGGAGATCTCGCCCCGGTGGTGCGGCAGGGTCTCGGCCCGCCGCGTGAAGAGCACGCTGGGGCCCTCCGGCCGGGCGAGGAGGGGGACGAGGACCGCCGCCCGGCGGAAGCCGGGCAGCGCGAGCGGGCGCGGAGGGCGGGTCGCGAGGGTGGCGCGGATCCGGGCCACCGCCTCGTCGAACGCCGGGGTGAGCATGATCGGGCATGCATACCGCGGCGAGGGCAGGGGCGCCCATCGCCCCTCCGGGCCCCGCGCCCCCGGTTGACGCGGGCGCCGCCCGTTTGCGACAAGAGCCGGATGCGCTCCGACCGGATCAAGAAGGGATTCGAGCGGGCCCCGCACCGGAGCCTCCTCCGGGCGGTCGGCCTCGGCGACCAGGACTTCGACAAGCCGTTCATCGGGATCGCGAACAGCCACGTCGACATCATCCCCGGCCACTTCTACCTCCAGGAGTACGGGCGGATCGCCAAGGACGAGATCCGGAAGGCGGGCGGGGTCCCCTTCGAGTTCAACACCATCGGGGTGGACGACGGGATCGCCATGGGCCACGCGGGGATGCTCTACAGCCTCCCCTCGCGCGAGCTGATCGCGGACTCGGTCGAGACCATGATGAACGCGCACCAGCTCGACGCGCTCCTCTGCATCCCGAACTGCGACAAGATCGTGCCGGGCATGGTGATGGGGGCGCTCCGGGTGGACGTCCCCACCGTCTTCGTCTCGGGCGGCCCCATGAAGGCGGGGCACCGGGAGGACGGGACCGCGATCGACCTCAACACCGCCTTCGAGGCGGTGGGCAAGCGCGCCCGCGGGGAGCTGACCGACGCGGAGCTCCACGAGATCGAGTGCCGGGCCTGCCCCTCGGGCGGCTCCTGCTCCGGGATGTTCACCGCCAACTCGATGAACGTCCTCTGCGAGGCGATGGGGATCGCCCTCCCGGGCAACGGCACCGTGCTCGCCCTCACGCCCGAGCGCGAGGCGCTGGTGCGGCGGGCCGCCCGGCGGACGGTGGAGATCGCGGCCGACGACCGCTTCCGGATGCGCCGGATCGTGACCGCCGACGCCATCCACAACGCCATGGTGGTCGACCTGGCCATGGGCGGCTCGACCAACACCGTCCTCCACATGCTCGCGATCGCCGCCGAGGCGGGGGTCGCCTTCGGCCTGCGCGACATCGAGGCGGTCGCCGGGAAGGTGGCCCACATCGCCAAGATCGCCCCCTCGCTCTCCACCGTGCACATCGAGGACGTGCACCGGGCGGGCGGCGTGCCGGCGGTGCTCCACGAGGTGGCGAGGCGCGGCGGGACGGTCCGCGAGGCGGCGCTCACCGTGAGCGGCGAGACGGTCGGGGAGCGGATCCGGGAGGCGCGCATCGCCGACGCGGCGGTGATCCGGACGCTGGAGACCGCCTACTCACCGGTGGGCGGGCTGGCGGTGCTCTTCGGGAACCTGGCGCCGGACGGGGCGGTGGTGAAGACGGCCGGGATCCAGCCCTCGATGCGGCGCTTCACGGGGAAGGCGATCTGCTTCGACTCCCAGGAGGACGCCATCGCCGGGATCATGGGCGGCAAGGTGCGGGCCGGCCACTTCGTGGTGATCCGCTACGAGGGGCCGAAGGGCGGCCCGGGGATGCAGGAGATGCTCGCCCCGACCTCGCTCATCATGGGGATGGGGCTGGGCGAGCAGGTCGGCCTGGTCACGGACGGCCGCTTCTCCGGGGCCACCCGCGGGGCCTGCGTCGGCCACGTCTCCCCCGAGGCGGCCGAGGGCGGCCCCATCGCCCTGGTGCAGGACGGCGATCCGGTGACCATCGACGTCGAGGCCCGCCGCCTCTCGCTCGACGTCCCGGAGGTGGAGCTGGAGCGCCGCCGCGCCGCCTTCCACCCGCGCCGGAAGGAGGTCCGCTCCTCCTGGCTACGGCGCTACGCGCACCTCGTGACCAACGCCGCCCGGGGCGCGGTGCTCCGCGCGGACCTCTGAGCCGGCGGCCGCTCGCGCTCCCCGGGGGCGTCACTGGACGATGACCGTGGCGGTCATCCCGGGGTGCACGTTGCAGTGGATGTTCACCGTCTCGGCCGCGTTCGCGAACGTGTGCGCGAAGCTGTTCCCGGTGGCGATGAAGCCGCTGTCGAAGGCCTCCGGCTGACCGGGGTCGGTGGTGACGGTGTGGTTCGTGGCGAGCGTGTCGTTCGTGAAGGTGATGGTGGCGGCCTTCGCGACCGTGATGCAGGACGGGACGAACGACATTCCGGACAGCGACACCGCCGTGGTGGCCGTGGCGGTGGCGGCGGTGCAGGCGGGCGGCGGCGGATAGCTCGTGGACGAGCCGTTGTAGCCGCTCCCGCACCCCGTCGCCGAGACCGCCAGGCCGATGGCCGCCAGCACCGCGCTGCTCAGGCTGCTCATGGTGGAACCTCCGCGCCGTTGGATGCCCCCGGGCGACCGGGGGTTTCCGGGCCGCTTGGGGCCAGGCCGGGGCGCGATCCCCGGGCGGCGGCGGAGGCGAGGGAGCCGGTCAGCGGCGGCGGTCCCAGGCGGCGGCGAAGAACGCGTCGGTCCCGTGGCGGTGAGGCCAGGTGCGAAGGAAGCCGTCCGGGCCCAGCGCGGCCGGCGGCACGGGCGGGACGACGCGGACGAAGCCGGGGTGCGTCCGCTCGAACGCACGCGCCACGGCCTCGTCCTCCTCCTCCCGGAAGGTGCAGGTGGCGTAGACCAGCCGGCCGCCCGGGCGGACGTGGCGCGCAGCGCGCCCGAGCAGCTCCTCCTGGAGCGGCGGGAGGGCGGCGAAGGCGGCCGGGTCGATCCGCCAGCGCAGGTCCGGCCCGCGCCGGAGCGCGCCCAGCTCGGAGCAGGGGGCGTCGACGAGCGCCCGGTCCACCTCGAGCCCCGGCGGCGTCGCCGGGCCCTCGACCACCACGGCGTCCGCCACGCCGGCGCGGACGGCTCGGGTCCGGAGCCGGGCCAGCCGGGCGAGATCGGGGTCGGCGGCGTGGACCCGGCCGGCCGGCCCCACCTCGGCGGCGAGGAGCAGCGCCTTCCCGCCCGCGCCCGCGCAGGCGTCGAGCACCACCTCGCCCGGCCGGGCGCCGAGCGCCGTCCCGAGCAGCTGGCTCCCCTCGTCCTGGACCTCGAGCAGCCCGGCGCGGAAGGCCTCGAGGCCGTAGACGTTCGGCCGCTCGCCCTCGACGATCAGCGCCTCCGGCGCGAGCGACCCGGGCCGGGTCGCCACCCCCTCGGCCGCGAGCCGGCGGGCGAGCGCCGCGCGATCGAGACGGGCGCGGTTCGCGCGGAGCGTCACCGGGCCGGGCAGGTCGAGCGCGGCCGCCAGGGCCGGCGCCTCCGGGCCGGCAGCGCGGCGCACCTCGTCCGCCAGCCAGTCCGGGAGGGAGAAGCGATCGGCGAGGCCGGCCGGGGGCGGCCGCGACGGCGGGAGCCCAGCCGGATCGAGGGCCGCGAGCCAGGCGGCCTCCGCGTCCGTCCGGCCCCCGAGGTCCCGGATCAGCGCCGCGAGGAGGAGGCGCGGGGGCGCGTCCGGATCCCCGAGCGCGTGGCGCAGCCGCCGGCGCCACAGGCCGACCCCGAAGACCGCCTCCGCCACCGCCGCCCGGCCGGCCGCGTCGAGCGTCCGGCGCGCGCGGAGCAGCCGATCGAGGACCCGCTCCGCGGCCGCGCCGGCGAGCACCTCGCCGAGGGGGGCCTCCAGCGCCGGCCCCAGGCCGCGGAGGGCCTCCCAGGGCACGGCGCGCAGGCGGCGCTCGGCGGGGGTGGGCTCGGCGAGGTCCAAGGGCGGCGCCGGGAATCGCCCAGTGCGGCCCGGCGCCGTGGGAGCATACCCACCCCGGCCGCGATCCGGCATCATGCGGGCCCGCATCATGTGCCCCGAGGTTCACGAGCAAGTCGATGGTGCGCTGGCCGCGCGGGCGAGTGCTCCCCGCGGCCCGGTCCACTCCTCGACCGGAGAGCGTCGCGCGGGTACCTAACCGGCTGCGGCGAGCCCCTCGCCGCCCGGCAGCGACAGCTCGGCGGCGAAGGGGAGGATCGAGACGCCCACCTCGGACGCGTCGATGTCGGGCGGGAGGCCGTCGGTGGGGCGGAGCTGATCGCCGGGGCGCACCACGAAGAGCTGGGACAGGCCGTAGTTCCGGCGCACCAGGGCCTCGAGGAGCACCTCGCGCCCGCTGCCGTACCGGTCGGGCGCGGGCAGCGCCGCCACGATCCCCCTCCCCTCCGGGAGCGAGGCGGCGACCTCGTCCCAGGCGGCGACGGCGGCCTCTCCGGCGGAGGCCGGCGGGTGGATCACCAGCACCTCGGCGAGGCCGAGGGCCAGGCGGGCGAGGTAGGCCTGGACGCGGGTGGGGGCGCCCCGCGGGTGGAGCGCGGCGGCCCGGGAGACCCCGCGGGCGGAGAGGAGCCGGCGGAGCTCGCGCGGGGAGAGCCGCCGCTCGGCCAGCGGGCGGTCGGCGGGGAAGGGCAGGGCCACCACCTCGCCGCCCAGCGCGCCCGACGGACGGGAGAGGAGCCGGGCCACGCCCGGGTGGGCCGGGTTGGTGGTGTCGAAGAGCGCCAGCGCCTCCTCCTGCGGGTTGCGGACGAACGCGTCCGAGACGGTGAGGACGGCGCGCAGGCGGCCCGCCCGATCGCGGAGCGCCACCTCGGCGCCCGGAGGGAAGCGGCCCAGCCGCTCCGCCGCCACCGGCAGGGTGAGCGGCCAGGGCCAGAGCAGGCCGGAGGCGAGCCGCCACCGGGAGAGGACGCTCCGGTGGTCCTCGCGACCGAGGAAGCCCCGGAGCGGGCTCGCGCCGCCGGTGGCCAGGAGCTCGAGCTCGTCCAGCTGATCGGGCTCCAGGGAGAGGGAGGGGAGGCCGGGCGCCCGGGCGGTCAGGGCGGCGGCCTCGAGGGGCGCCGCCGTCCGGTCGATCAGGGTGCCGCCGTGCGGGCGGGGGAGGGTGGGCATGGTTCGGTCTCCGAGGCGGAATCCTATTTAGCAGACGTGTGTCCTGTCAAGCAGACGAACCTGGAACATCCCTGACCAACGTGATGCCCTGCATCCGTTTACACGGAGGACTCGCCACGCCGACCCCGGGTCGCCCGGCGGCGCGGCGGCCCGCCTTCCGCTACACTCGCCTCCGGGAACCCCCGTCCGGGAAGGCGTGCCCCTTCCCGCCGGTTGGCGACGAGATGAGGCGAACGGATCGGCGGCTCGGCACCGCGCAGCGGATCGCCCTCGGCCTGGGGGCGCTGGTGCTCCTGCTCGTGGCCGCCTCGGCGGCGACCATCGCCGGATCGGCCCGCATTCACCGGGTGATGGTCGAGACCGCCGGCCGGGAGGCCGCGGTCCGGCTCTCGCTCGAGCTGGCGAGCGCGGTGCGCGACCAGTACGCCCACCAGGCCCACACCATCATCATCGGCGACGAGAGCCACCTGGGCTTCTACGGCGAGGCGCGGGCCCGGGTGCTCGCCCTCACCGGGGCCCTCAGCGCCGCGGCGGGCGGGGCGGAGGAGCGGGCCCTGGTGGACCGGATCGAGGCGGAGAGCGGCCGGCTCGACCGCATCTTCCGGGAGGCGATCGTGCCCGCGGTCCTGCGGGGCGACCGGGCGACGGTCCAGGACGAGCACGCACGGGCGCAGCTGGTGGTGACCGGGATCCAGGACCTGACCGGCGCCCTGGTGGCCCGGTCCGAGGCCGAGATCCAGGCGGCCCGCGCCGAGGCCGAGGCGGTGGAGCGGCGGACCCTCTGGCTGCTCGTGGCCCTGCTCGTGGCGGCGCCGCTCCTCGCCGCCGGGGTGGCGCTCTCCACCGCGCGCTCCATCGCCGTCCCGGTCGCCCAGCTCGAGGCCGGGGCCGCCCGGATCGCCGAGGGGGACCTCGAGACCCGCCTCGAGGTGCGCGGCGCGCCGGAGCTGGTGGCGCTCGCCGGGCGCCTGAACGAGATGACCGCGGCCCTCCGCTCCCACCAGGAGCTCCTGGTCCGCTCCGAGAAGCTGGCCGGGATCGGCCGGCTGGCGGCGGGCGTGGCCCACGAGATCAACAACCCGCTGGGCGTGATCCTCGGCTACGCCAAGCTCCTGCGGCGCAAGGCCGACGGCGCGGCGGCCGCCGACCTGGCGGTCATCGAGGAGGAGGCGATCCGGGCCAAGGAGATCGTCGAGGGGCTCCTCGATCTCTCCCGCCCCCTCCCGGCGGCGGGCGAGCCGGTGGACCTCCGCGCCCTGGCCGACGAGGTGGTGGCCCGGCTGGGCGAGGCCCACCTGCTCCAGGGGGTGGCGGTGGCGGTGGAGGGGGCGGGGCGGGCGCCCGGGCACGCGGAGAAGCTCCGCCAGGTGCTGGTGAACCTGATCCGGAACGCGGCGGAGGCGGCCGGCCCCGGCGGACGGGTGGCGGTCCGGGTGGCCGACCGGGGCGCGGTGGCCGAGGTGGCGGTGGAGGACTCCGGCCCCGGGATCGCCCCCGAGGCGCAGGCGCGGCTGTTCGAGCCGTTCTTCACCACCAAGCCGCGGGGGACCGGGCTCGGCCTGGCGGTCTCCCAGGCCATCGCCCGGGCGCACGGCGGCGACCTCCTGGCCGGCCCGGGGCCGGAGGGCGGGGCCCGGTTCGCCCTGGCGCTGCCGCGGGCCCTCGCCCGGCCGAGGGCGCAGGAGGTGGCGGGATGAGCGAGCGGGCCCGGGTGCTGGTGGCCGACGACAAGGAGAACATGCGCCGGCTCGTGGCCCGGATCCTGGCGGACGCCGCCACGGTCGAGGAGGCGGAGGACGGGGCCCGGGCCCTCGCCCTGGTGGCCAGCCGCCCCTACGACGTGGTGGTGACCGACATCCGGATGCCGGGGGCGGACGGCTTCGAGCTCCTCGCGGCGGTGAAGGCCCGCGCCCCGGAGACCGAGGTGGTGATGATGACCGGCTACGCCACCGTGGCCGACGCGGTCCGGGCGATGCGGGCGGGGGCCTTCGACTACCTGGAGAAGCCCTTCGACCCGGACGCGGCCCAGGGGGTGATCGAGCGGGCCCTCGAGCACAAGCGGCTCGCCGACGCCGCCCGGGCGGCGGCCGGCCCGGCCGCGCCCGGCTTCCACAACCTGGTGGGCGGGAGCGCCCGGATGCGTGAGGCCTACGGCCTGCTCGAGAAGGCGGCCGGGCTCGACATCACCGTCCTCCTCCTGGGCGAGACCGGGACGGGGAAGGAGCTCGCCGCCCGGGCGGTCCACTACCACTCGGCCCGCCGGGAGCGGCGCTTCGTGCCGGTGAACTGCGGGGCCCTGCCGGGGGAGCTGGTGGAGAGCGAGCTCTTCGGCCACGTCCGCGGCGCCTTCACGGGCGCGGCCGCCGCCCGCCCCGGGCTCTTCGAGGAGGCGAACGGGGGGACGCTCTTCCTCGACGAGGTGGGGGAGCTGCCGCTCCCGGCGCAGGTGAAGCTCAACCGCGCCCTGCAGGAGAAGGAGATCCGGCGGGTCGGGGACACGCAGCCGGTGAAGGTCGACGTCCGGGTGATCGCCGCCACCCACCGCGACCTCCGCGAGGAGGTCCGCGCCGGCCGCTTCCGCGAGGACCTCTTCTACCGGCTCCACGTCTTCCCGGTCGCGCTGCCGCCCCTCCGCGAGCGGGCCGAGGACGTGGCCCTCCTCGCCGTCCACTTCCTGGAGAAGCACGCCCGCGCCGCCCGGCGGACGCTGGAGGGCTTCGAGCCCGAGGCGCTCCGGCGCCTGGCCGGCTACGCCTGGCCGGGGAACGTGCGGGAGCTCGGGAACGCGGTGGAGCGGGCGGTGGCGGTCGCCGCCGGCCCGCGGATCGGTCCGGCCGATCTCCCCGCCGAGGTGGGGGCGGCGGCGCCCGGACCGGCCGACCCGGCGACGCTGGCCCGCCTCCCCTTCAAGGAGGCGGTGGCGGAGGCGCGCGACCGGATCTCCCGCGACTACCTGGTGGCGCTCCTCGCGGAGTTCGGCGGGAACGTCACCCGGGCGGCGGAGCGGGCCGGGATGGAGCGGGAGAGCCTGCACCGGCTGCTGCGGAAGCACGGGCTCCGGTCCGACGACTTCAAGTGAGCGCGCCCGGGGCGCGCCTTCCCCCCGCGCGGCCCGCTCAGGGGCAGGCCGCCGGCAGGGCCGTCCGCCCGGGCTTCTGCTGGTCCATCAGCTTGCTCCGGCCGCCGAGGTAGAACACCCCGCCGGTGTAGACGGCGACCGGGTAGAGGACGTCGCTGCCGTTGGTGAAGGACATCGGCATGGAGGCGCCCCCGCACTGGTCGAAGCTGCCGGTGCGGACGACGGCCACGGTGTCGCCGAGGATCGCGGAGCCGAGGGTGGCCATGACCTGGTCGAAGTTCGCCGCCACGAGCTCGGTCGACTCGCAGGTGTTCGTCGGCTTCGGCGTGGCGGTCGGCTGGCCCGAGGGGCAGAACTGCAGGACCGGGGTCCCCTGCGCGTTCTTGCAGACGCCCGGGGTGAGATCGAGCTGCAGCGTGAGCGGCACGTTGCTCGCGTGGCAGAGGGGGACCGCCCCCACCGAGATGGTGCCGGTGGCGGTGACGGAGATGTCGCCGGGGACGAGCCCGCTGGTCTGCGTGTAGGTCACGCCGGTCACGGTCACCGACACGCTGGGGTTCTGCTTGGCCACCTGGGAGGGGAGCATCGCGCCGATGGCGGCGGTGACCAGCCCGGTGTCGAGCCGGACCGCCCAGTCGACGTCGTTCGGCAGCACCGGCGGGCCGAGCGCCACCGACGAGTCGAAGGGCGCGAGCGCCGTCCCCTGGTCGAGCACCAGCCCGAGCTTCAGGTCCCGGTCCGAGCCGACGTCGAGCCCCACGACGTGGGTGGCCTGCGCGCCGGACAGCTGGCTGACCGTGTCCAGGATGGAGGTCGCGTCGATCGCCACCGGCTTCAGCGAGCCGACCCCGCCCATCACCGCCTTGAGGACCGCGGCGTCGATGAGGTCGTACCCGGGGGCGGTGCAGTCGACCGGGCGGCTCGCCGCCCCGTAGCCGCCGAAGTTGGGCCCGCCGTCGAGCTCCGGCCGCTCCGGGTTCAGGACCAGCCCCTCGCAGATCCCGTTCGGCTTGCCCGAGGCGAGCGTCGGGCCGCAGCCGAGGAGCGCCTGGCGCTGCGCCAGCGCCGGGAAGGTGTCGGCGGCGATCCGGTAGGGGACGAGCTGCAGCCGGAGCAGGTAGGTGCGATCGGGGAGGTAGACCTTGGCCCCGCCCTGGCCGACCATCCAGATGGCGACCTGGACCGACAGGCGGTTGGTGCGCGTCGCCCCCGTCCCCACCTCCGCCAGCGTCACCCCCTGGATGTCGTAGCCGCACTGGGCGGTCGCCCCGGCCACGTTGCACGGCTGCGCCTGCGGGAGCCCCAGCGAGGCGAGCACCAGGGCGCTCACGTAGCCGCCCGAGAGCTCCACGTCGAGCGTCGACTTCCCGGCCCGAAGCTCCGGCTGGCCGGGGCCGGCCATGCTGGTCGCGGGCCCGGGGCACTGGGGAGCGGGCAGGGGTTGGCAGTGGGCGCCGAGCCCGAGGGCGGCGAGGATCCCGGCGGCGAAGAGCGGCGGGTGCGTCATCCTCGGCATGCTGCTCCTCCTCGCTCGACGGCTCAGCCGTCGAGGCAGAACCGCTGCACCACCGGGTTGGCGAGGGCCGCGCGGCTCCCGGGGGTGGCGACGCCGCCAGCGAGCGGCGGGCGCAGGCGATCCCGATCCCCGTGAGCGATCCCCGGCATGGCTCCATCTCCGTTCCGATCAGCGGGACAGCGACCGCCAGCTCAAGTGACGCGACG
>DATKAL010000295.1:0-5990 GCA_035498135.1 Anaeromyxobacter sp. | reverse complement strand
CCGGTGCCAACGCCCGCCGAGCTGGAGCGGCTCACCATGATCGTCGCGGACAACAACCGCTACGACCACGAGTACGTCGCCCGCGACCAGGAGATCATGCGCTTCCTGCACCGCCACATCCACCACGTGATCTACGTGGTCAAGGAGAACCGCACCTTTGACCAGATCCTGGGCGACCTGACCAACGGCGCCAACGGGGACCCCACCCTGACCCAGTTCGGCGAGACCATCACCCCCAACTTCCACCGCCTGGCGCGCCAGTTCGTCACCCTGGATCACTTCATGGACCCCGGTGACGGCAGCATGGACGGCTGGTCGTGGAGCCTGCAGGGCCGGGTCACCAACACCGAGACGATCACCCAGCAGATCAACTACGCCTTCGTGAACCGCGGCCTGTCGTACGAGTCCGAGGGCTCGAACCGGAACGTCCCGGTGAACCTCGGGACGGTCGCCGCCCGCGACGCCGCCGCCGGGCCGGCCGGGACCACCAACTACTCGGCCGCCACGGCGAGCCTCCCCGGGGGCACCGCCAACGTGCTGGCCGGCACGGGCAACCACGCCTCCTCCGACGCGCCCTTCGGCCGGCAGCAGGGCTACATCTTCGACGCCGTGCTGCAGGCCGGGGGGACGGTGCGGAACTACGGCTTCCTGGTGAACAACATCGGCAGCATCGGCACCCAGGCCGCGCCGGTGAGCGATCCCTTCGGCGCCGGGGTGGTGCAGGTCGCGCCCCTCGCCCCCTCGCTGGCGCCCGTGACCGACGTCTACTTCCGGGGCTACGACCAGAACTACCCGGACCTGTGGCGCTACAACGAGTGGAAGCGGGAGTTCGACCAGTTCGTCGCCCAGCGCACCCTGCCCACCCTCTCGCTGGTGCGGGTGAGCCACGACCACATGGGGAGCTTCGGCACCGCCCTGGGCGGCGTGAACACGCCCGAGGCGCAGCAGGCCGACGACGACCTCGCCGTCGGGCGGCTGGTCCAGGCGGTGGCGGAGAGCCCCTTCGCCGCCGACACCCTCGTCATCGTGGTCGAGGACGACTGCCAGGACGGGCCCGACCACGTCGACTCCCACCGCGCCACCGCCTACGTCGTCGGCCCGTACGTGAAGCAGGGGGCGGTCGTCAGCGCGCACTACGGCCAGGTCAACGCGCTGCGGACCATCGAGGACGTCCTGGGGACGCCGCACCTCAACCTGAACACCGCCTTCCAGCGGCCCATGACCGAGGTGTTCGATGTCCGCTCCTCGGGCAAGTGGAGCTACACCGCCGAGGCCTCGACCGTGCTCCAGGGGACGGCGCTCGCCCGCGCCCCCGGCGGGCTGGGCGCGCCACTCGCCCACGGCCCGAAGGTCGCGCCGAGGCACGACGCCGCGTACTGGACCCGGGTCACGGCCGGCTTCGACTTCTCCGACGCCGACCGCGTGCCGCCCGCCCGGTTCAACCGGGTGCTCTGGGAGGGGCTGATGGACGGCAGGCCCTACCCGGCCCGGGCGGATCGTCCGCTCGCCGGCGCGTCCGAGGACTAGGCGGAGCGCTCGAGGCGGATGGCGGGCGGGGCGCTCCGGCGCCTCGCCCGCGCCGTCTCCGGGGGTCCGTCGATCCGGCCAGCCGCCGCGATCCCGGGGCCCGGCCGGTCGTCGGACTGGCGAGCGGAGGGCGGTCCCGGCGGCGGCTCTCAGCGCCCGGGCACGACGTGGACGTCGACCCGGCGGTTCTCGCGCCGGCCAGCCGCGGTCTTGTTGGTGGCGAGCGGCGCGTCGGAGCCGCTCACGTCCACCCGGATCGCCTCGCGGGCGACGCCCATCGCCTCCAGGCGATCGGCGACCAGGTTGGCTCGCGCCAGGGCGACGCGCCGGTTCGCCTCCGGGCTCCCGGCGGAGTCGGCGTTGCCCACGACGCGGAGCCGCGTCCCCGAGGGCCGGGCGGCCTCGAGCACCGCGTGGAGCGTGGTGCGCGCCTCGCCGTCGAGGGCCACCTTGCCGTAGTCGAACCGGATTCGGAAGACGCGCGGCGGCTCGCTCGCTGCCGCATGCGCCGTCCCGGCGTCGGGCTCGGCCGTGCGCCGGATGGTCTCGGGCACGTCGCCGGGGATGAAGTCGTGCGCGGCGATGAGCTTGCGCCCGTCGCCGGCGAGGACCCAGGCGAGGAACCGCCGGACCTCGCCCCGGGGCTCCCCGCGAGTGTAGAGCATCAGCGGCCGGTAGATGAGGTAGTCGCCACGCCGGACCGTCTCCGCGTCCGGCTTCAGGAAGGGGCCGGCCGCGGAGCTCCCCACGGCGACGACGGTGACCCCGGGGCGGAGCGTCCCCATGCCCACGTAGCCGATGGCGGCCGGATCGCGGGCCACCTCGCGCAGGACGTCCTCGCTCTTCTCCACGAAGAGGGCGGTCGCCGGGAAGGTCGCGGGCGAGTCCTTCTTCCCCTTGCGCAGCACGCGGTCCCGGAAGAAGCCGTGGGTGCCGGAGTAGCTCGGGCGGCTCACCACCCGCACCGGCCCCGGCCGGCCGCCGACCGCCGACCAGTCAGCCGCCTCGCCGGTGAAGAGCGCCGCGAGCTGATCCAGGTCGAGCCGGGCCACCGGGTTGGTCGG
Organism: Anaeromyxobacter sp.; assembly: GCA_035498135.1. Classification (GTDB taxonomy): domain Bacteria; phylum Myxococcota; class Myxococcia; order Myxococcales; family Anaeromyxobacteraceae; genus Anaeromyxobacter. The sequence continues at coordinate 3,399 of DATKAL010000295.1, read as the reverse complement.
GTTCACCACCACCGCGATCCCGTCGTAGCCGAGGACGTACTCGCGAAGGGAGACGCCCAGCTCCTTGGCCTGGGCGAGCTCCTTCGCGTCGATGGCGCGGGAGGCGGCGCCGACCTGGGCGCTGCCGTCGAGGAGCCCGGGGAAGGCGGTGGCGGAGCCGAGCCCCTCCCAGTGGATGGACACGCCAGGGGTGACGGCCTCGTAGGCGCGGGCCAGCGCGGGCCCGAGCTCGCCGCCGATGGTGTCGGACCCCTTGACGGTGAGCTCGACGCGGGCGTCGCCGGCCGGCACGGCGGACGCGGCCAGCCAGGAGGCGAGGAGGAGGGCGGTGTGCATGGAGGCTCCTGCTGCGGGAGGGGGGAGGGCCCGGCGCCGCTTCCGGTCCCTAGATGAAGTCGACGGGCCAGTTCACCCAGACCGGGACCGGCGTGCCGGCGCGCCGGCCGGGCTCGAACCGGTACTCGCGGACCGCCTGGAGCGCCGCGTCCTCGAAGGCCGCCAGATCGGGACGGCGCTGGTAGATCTCGGACCGGATCACGACGCCGTCGGCGCCCACCAGGACGCGGCAGACGATGGTCGGCCGGAGCGTCGCGGCGGGGTCGGGCGCCCGCGGGGGCGAGCCCTGCGTCAGGACGGGCAGGGTGTCGGCGGGCGGATGGAGGGCGCTCGCCTCGAGCGGCTCCGCCGGGGGCGCAGCCACCGCGGGCGGCGGGGCGGCCGGCGACCGCGCCTCGGTCGCCGGCGGCGGCGCTGCGGGTCGGCGGTGGAGGACCGCCGCTCCGACGCCGGCGATCGCCAGGACGGCAGCGCCGACGGCGACGAGCACGCCGAGCCTCCGCCGCGGCGGCCGGGACGGCGACCCGGGGCGGGCCGCGGGGCCGGGCGGAGGGCGCGCCGACCGGGCGCTCTCGATGGGCACGACGTGGCGGCCCGCCTCGTCCGCGCGCCGGGCCGCCTCGAGGGCGAGCACGCCCGGCGAGAGGCGCATGTTCGGGCGCGGGGCCGCGGCGTCGCTGGCCGCCCGGTACTGGAGCGACTCCTCGGCCAGGATGGCGTAGGCGGCGTCCTCCCCGCGGAGCGGACCGTAGGTCGCGTGGATCACCTCGCCGCCCAGGAGGTGGAGCGACCCCTCGCGGTCCCGGCCCATCACCGAGATCCGGCAGCTCGCCCGCGCTTGCCCCTTCACTTGCAGCAGATCGATGAGCGGCAGCTCGCTCGAGGACGCGACGAGACCCATGGACGGCTCCGGGGGGAGAGGCGGCCGACGATAGCGATCCGGCCGGGAGCGACGGGTGACGGATCGGTGAATCCCGCCGCCCGCCGCGCCAGCGACCGCACCTCCTCGGCCACCACCGCGAAGCCCCGGCCCGCGTCGCCGGCCCGCGCCGCCTCCACCGCCGCGTTGAGGGCGAGCAGGTTGGTCTGGAAGGCGATCTCGTTGATGTCGCGGATGATCTGCGAGGTCCGCTCGGCGCTCGTCCGGATCTTCCCCATCGCCGACTCCATCTCCTCCGCCGCCGCCACCCCGTCGCTCGCCGCCGCGCCCGCGGCCTGGGCGAGCAGGTTCGCCTGGCCGGCGCTGTCCGCCGCCCGGCGGGCGGTGGCGAGCACCGAGGAGAGGCTCGCGGTGGTGGCCTCGAGCGAGGCAGCCTGCTCGGAGGTCCCCGAGGCCACCGTCCGGGCGGAGGAGGCGATCTGGCTCGCCGCCCCGGAGACCTGCTCCACCGCCTCCGCCACCTGGACGAGCGCCCCCTCGAGCGCCTCGGCGGTGGTGTTGACGGCGTGCCGGAGGCGGGCGTGGTCGCCGGGGAAGGCCCGCGTCACCCGCGCCCTCAGATGGCGCCTGGCCCGCGCCTCCAGGGCGGCGGCGGCCTCGTCGACCGGGGCCATCACCGAGTCGAGCGTGGCGTTCACCCCGGCGATGACGCGGGCGAACTCCCCTTGGTGCCGCGAGGCGTCGGCCCGCGCGCGGAGCGCGCCCGCCACCGCCGCCTCGGAGAGCATCCGGGTGTCCTCCACCAGGCGGTGCACCGCCTCGAAGCAGGTGTCGAGGCTGGCGCCCAGCGCGGCGAAGTCCCCCGGGAGCTCCTCGGTGCACCTCGACGCCACCCGCCCCTGGGAGATGTCCTCGACGTATCCCGCGGCCGCCCGGATCGGCCTGACCACCGCGTCGAGGGCGCCGTTCACCCCCTCCACGATCTTCCGGAAGTCCCCCCGGTGGCGACCGACGTCGGCGCGCGTCGAGAGGCGCCCCGCGGCCGCCGCCTCGGCCAGCGAGGCGGGGACGGCCTCGAACCCGGCGCGGGCGTCGGCCACCGCCGGGGTGGCCTCGTCGACCTTGATGTACGCCGCCAGGCGGATGTCGGCCGGCGCCCGGGGGTTCGAGAGGACGTCGAGCCCCGCCTGGAGGGAGGCGGCGGCCTCGAGCGTGAGCAGCGCCTGCGCCGCCGGGAAGCGCTCCTCGGAGATCCGATGGAGGGAGCGCGAGGCCCCCACCAGCGCGGTGGCCGCCGCCGCGCCGAGCGCGCAGGTGACGGCGATGGCGACGCCGCTGGCGATGGCCACCCGCGTCGCGATCCGCAGGCGGGCGAGGGGGCGAAACGGGTCGAGGCGCATGGGCTCTCCGGTCGCGGTGGGGCCAGCAAGCCACGTGCCCGCGTCGGGCGCGGAGGGCGACGACCCACGGTGAAGTCGAGCCTCGGTCGCGGTCCCTGGAAGCGGAGGCGGGACGGGCGCCCGGCGCCCCGGGTGGCGGCCGCGCGTCCGGCCGGTGACGGACGGGCGACGGCCTGCCCCGGCGCCCCCGGCACCCGTGGGTCCCTGCGGATGGGGTCGGCGGTCGATCCGGCGGCGGAGCCTCGGGACCCGCCCCCGAACGTTCACGCCGCCGCCCGGGTGCGGCCTCGCGCCCGGGCGATGCTGCCCGGATCGCCCGCCGCCCGGCGCGGGCACGGGAGCCTGCGTGCGAAAGACCCTGGTCGCCATCTTCCTCGTCGCCCTGGCGCCCGCCGCGCGGCCCGAGCCGGTCACCCTGAAGCTCGGGACGCTGGCGCCCGCAGGCTCGGCCTGGCACGAAGCCCTGCGCGACCTGGCCCAGCGCTGGGAGCAGGCCTCGGCGGGGCAGGTGAAGCTCCGCGTGTATCCCGGGGGCGTCCAGGGCAGCGAGGGCGACATGCTCCGCAAGATCGCCGTGGGGCAGCTCCAGGGCGCGGCGGTCACCGACGTCGGGCTGCACGACGTGGTGCAGGAGCCGCAGGCGTTCTCCGTCCCGCTGCTCTTCGCCGACGAGGCGGAGATGGGCTGCGCCTTCGAGCGGGTGCGGGGGAAGCTCGAGGCGGCCTTCCGGGAGCACGGCCTGGTGGTGGTGCAGTGGAGCCGGATCGGCGGCGCCTCCTTCTT
>DATKAL010000294.1:0-5639 GCA_035498135.1 Anaeromyxobacter sp. | reverse complement strand
GCGCCTGCCGGGGAAGGTCTTCCTCCACCACCTCGATCCGGCGGCGCCCGCCGCGCCGCCGCGGCTGCTCACCTTCGAGGCCTTCCGGCGCCAGGTCGCCCGCGCCACCTCCTTCCTGCGCTCGGCCGGGACCGGCCCCGGGGACCGGGTCCTGCTCCTCGCCGAGAACTCGCCCGCGTGGCAGGCGTTCGCCCTCGCGGCGCAGCACCTCCGCGCCGAGCCCGCCGCGCTCTTCGCGAGCCTCGCGCCCGAGGCCGCCCAGGAGACCGCCCGGCGGGTCCGCCCCCGGGTGGCGGTGGTGTCGAGCGGGGAGCAGTGGGAGAAGCTCGCGCCCACCGCCGCCGAGCTCGCGGCGGCGGGCCTGCGGGCGGTGGTCTCGGGGACGGCCCTCGACCCGGGCGCGCTCCCCGGCGGCCTGCGGGCGGCGACCGTGGCGGAGACGACCGGCGAGGGCGCCCCCACGCTCACCCCGGCGGAGCTCGACGCGCTCGCCGGCGCGGTGGGGGAGGAGGACCCCTTCCTGCTCCTCTTCACCAGCGGGACCTCCGGCAGGCCAAAGGGCGTCCGCCTCCCGCAGCGCGCCATCGTCCACGCCATCGACGGCGGGGGACCCGCCACCGCCGCCACCGAGGCCGACCTCGGGCTCCACTTCCTGCCCTTCGCCCACGTGGCCGGGCACGACCAGTTCGCCCTGGCGCTCGCCCAGGGGCACGGGCTCGTCATGTTCTCCCGCCGGGAGGACCTCGAGCGCGGGCTGGCCCTCTCGCCGACCTACCTCTTCAGCGTCCCGCTGGTGTACGAGCGGCTGCGGACGGCGGCCGAGGCCAGGATCCAGGCCCTCCCCGCGCCGGTCCGCGCCCTGGTCCGGGCCGCGCTCCGGGCGGCCGGACGGGTCCGGGTCGACGGGGCGGGCCGGGCCGGCGACCGCGTCCTCTCTCGCCTCGCCGACGCCTCGGTCGGGCGCGCGCTCCGGGCCCGGCTCGGCGGGCGGGTGCGCGCCCTCTTCTCCGGCGGCGCCCCCGCCTCGCCCGCGCTCTTCCGCTTCTTCGAGGCGCTCGGCCTCCCCTTCGTCGAGCTCTACGGGATGAGCGAGACCGCCGGCCTGATCTCCTCGAACCGGTTCGCCGGGCCGCGCCGGCCGGGGAGCGCCGGCCTGCCCACGCCCGACCACGAGCTCCGGCTCGACGCCGACGGGGAGCTGCTCCTCCGCGGGCCCCTCCTCCTCTCCGGCTACCTCGACCCGGAGGACGCCGCCGCCTTCACCGAGGACGGCTGGTTCCGGACCGGCGACCTGGTGCACCGCGAGGCGGACGGGACCCTGCGGGTGGAGGGCCGGAAGAAGGACCTCCTCGTCCTCTCCACCGGCAAGAAGGTCTCGCCCGGCCCCATCGAGCAGGCCATCGCCTGCGCGCCGCCCTTCCAGGGCGCGGTGCTCCTCGGCGAGGGGAGGGCGTTCGTGGCCGCGGCCGTGTTCGTGGGCCGGGAGGAGCTCGACCGGCTCGCGGCCGCCGGCCTCGAGGCGGGGGAGGCGCTCCTCGAGCGGGCCCGGGCCGCGCTCGGGGCCTTCAGCGACTACGAGAAGCCGAAGCGCCTGCTCGTCATCCCCGGCGCGCCCCACGAGCACCCGGCCCTGGTGACCCCGACCCTGAAGCTCCGGCGGGCGTCGGTGATCGCCTCGCTCGGGCCGGAGGTGGCGCGGCTGTACTCCTGAGCCCCGCCTGCCCGCCGGGCGACGCGTCGGGGTTCGCGGCGCGGGGCGGCGGAGGCGGAACCCGGTCCCCGGTCCCCGGCGCCCCCTTCAGGCGGCCAGGGTCGTCAGCTCCGCGGCCCGATCGATCGCCGCCAGCCGCTCCACCAGCGTCGGGTGGCTGTAGTGCCAGGCGCTGTACCAGGGGTGCGGGTGGAGGTTGGAGAGGTTCTCCCCGTTGAGGCGGACCAGGGCGCTCTTGAGGGCCGCGGGCGCCCGGGCCAGCTCCACCGCGTAGCGATCGGCCTCGTATTCGTGCCGCCGGGAGAGCCGGGCGAGGAGCGGCGCGAGCCAGAAGAGGAACGCCCCCCCGCACAGGCTGGCGAGCGCGAGCGCGGCGTGGAGGGAGGGGGCGGCGAACCCGAAGGCGGCGTAGAGCGGGGGCCAGGGGACGAGCCGGGAGAGGACGAAGAGCCCCACCAGCGTCGTCCCGATGGAGACCGCCAGCGAGCGGTGCAGGTGGCGCCGGCGGTAGTGCCCGATCTCGTGGGCGAGCACGCTCGCCGCCTCGTCCACGCTCATCCGCTCCACCAGCGTGTCGAAGAGGATGATCCGGGGGCGGAAGAGCCCGGTGAAGTAGGCGTTCGAGTGGCCCGAGCGGCGGGAGGCGTCCATCACGAAGAGGCCCCGGTGGGCGAAGCGGGCCGCGGAGGCCAGCTCCTCGAGCCGGGCGCGGAGCGGGCCGGCGGGGAGGGGCTGGAAGCGGTTGAACAGGGGGGCGATGAAGGTGGGCCAGGCCCAGAGCAGGAGGAGCTGGTAGCCGACGAGGAAGCCGAGCAGCCAGAGCCACCACCACGGGCCGGTGAAGCGCATGAAGCCGTACACGGCGTAGAGGAAGGGGACGCCGAGGAGGACCTGCAGGCCGAGCCCCTTCAGCCGGTCCATGACCCAGAGCCGGGGGGTGCTCCGGTTGAAGCCGAACCGGGCCTCGAGCACGAAGGTGCGCCAGGCGGAGAAGGGCAGGTCGAGCAGCGCCGACCCGCCCGCCAGGACCGCCAGGTAGACGACGAAGAGGTGCGCCCCCGATAGCCGGCGCGTCCCGAGGGCCTGGTCGAGCCAGGGCAGGAGGCCGGAGAGGACGATCACCAGGGTGAGGGCCGCCTCCCAGAGCCCCTGGACCAGCCCCAGGCGCCCGTTCGCCAGGGTGTAGGCGCGGCTCCGGTCCGCCACCTCGCCCGCGATCTGGCCGGCGAGCGGGCCGGGCACCCCCCGCTCCCGGGCGGCGTGGCGCAGGTTGAGGAGCAGGAGCCCGGTCTCGACCGCCAGCTGGACGGCGAAGAGGCCGAGGAACAGCGACAGGACCAGGGACTCCATGGCGCGATTCTGCCCCAGATCGGGCGGGGAAGCAGCCCGACCGGGAGTCGGTCTCCCGCCCTCGCCCGGAGCGCCCGGGGCTGGTTAGATGCACGGGATGGAGGCGCGGCTGGTCGAGCTCGCGGGGCTGCTCCGGGCGAACGGGGTGCGGGTCTCGCCGGCAGAGGCGGCCGATGGGGTGGCGGCGGCGGCCCTGGTGGGGGTCGAGGACCGCGCCGCCTTCCGGGCGGCGGTGCGCTCCGCCCTGGTGAAGCGGGCCGCGGACGTGCCCACCTTCGACGGTCTCTTCGAGCTGGTCTTCTCCGGCCTGGGGCGGTTGGTGGAGGGGGCGGAGCGCGGGCTGGTGGCCGCCCTCGAGGCGGAGGGGCTGCTCGAGGCGGACGAGCTCGCGGAGGTCGCCCGCGCGCTCGTCGCCCTCGCCCCCGCCCTGGGCCCGCTCGCCCGGGCGGCGCTCGAGGGCGACGCCGCCCTCCTCGCCCGGCTCCTCCGCCGGGCGGCGCTCCAGCTGGACTTCGCCGCCCTCTCCAGCGCCGGGGCGGCCGGCTTCCAGGGCCGGCGGCTCCTCGCCGCCGCGGGCGGGGCGGCCCTGCGCGAAGATCTCGATCGCCTGGGCCAGGCGCTCCGGGCGCGCGGGCTCTCCCCCGCCGGCCTGCAGGCGGTGGGCGGCGCGCTGGAGCGGGCGCTCCGGAAGGTGGAGGAGGCGGCCCGCGCCTGGGCCGAGCGCGAGGGCGAGGCCCGCACCCTCCGGCGGCGGGAGGAGGCACGCCGCGGGACGCTCACCCCGGTGACCGCGGACGAGCTGGCGCGGGTGGAGGTCGCGGTCCGGCGGCTGGCCCGGCGGCTCCAGGGGCGGCTGGCGCGCCGGGACCGAAGCCGCCGGCGCGGCGTCCTCGCGGTCCACCGCACCCTGCGCCGGAACCTCGGCCTGGGCGGCGTCCCCGCCCGGCTGGCCTTCCGGCGCCGCGCGCCGCGCCGCCCCGAGGTGGTGGTCCTCTGCGACGTCTCCGAGTCGGTCCGGCACGCGACCCGGCTCATGCTCCTCTTCCTCTACGCGCTCCAGGGGCGCTTCACGCGGGTGCGCACCTTCGTCTTCGTCGCCGACCTGGCGGAGGTGACGGACGCGCTGCGGGCGGAGGGGGATCCGGCCCGGGCCGCCGACCTGGCGGTCTCGGGGCGGGCGGTGAACCTGGCCGCCAACTCGAACTACGGGCGCGTGCTCCGCACCTTCCACCGGGACTTCCTCGCCGCGGTGGGCCGCCGGACCACCGTGCTGGTGGTGGGGGACGGCCGGAACAACTACCACCCCCCCGAGGCCTGGGTGCTGGAGGAGCTCCGCCGCCGCGCCCGCCGGGTGCTCTGGATCTGCCCCGAGCCGCGCCCGGCCTGGGGGACGGGCGACAGCGAGATGCCGCTCTACGCCGCCCGCTGCGACCGGGTGGCGGAGGTGACGACGCTCGCCGAGCTGGAGGCGGTGGCGGACGTGCTGGTGCCGGCCAGGTGAGGGGAGGGCGGGCGACCTCGCCGCCCCCGCCGGCGGTTGACTCCGCCCCCCCGGTGTCCTTACGTTCCGCCCCCGTGTCGGACCTCGTCTCCCTCTCCCCCGCCCGGCCGACCGAGCCCGCCCGCCCCGGCGCGCCGGAGCGGACCGTCTTCGTCCACACCTTCGGCTGCCAGATGAACGAGTCGGACACCGACCGGATGGTGGAGCTGCTCGGGCGCCACCGGTTCGCGCGGGTGGCGACCCCGGACCAGGCCGATCTCATCCTGCTCAACACCTGCGCCATCCGGGAGAAGGCGGAGCAGAAGCTCCTCTCCGCGCTCGGGCGCTACCGCGAGGTGAAGGCGCGGCGCGGCGCCCTGATCGCCGTCTCCGGCTGCGTCGCCCAGCAGGAGAAGGAGGCCCTCCTCCGGCGGGTGCCCTACGTCGACTTCGTGTTCGGGCCGGACCACGTCGGCCGCCTCCCGGACCTGGTGGACCGGGCCCTGGCGCGCGAGCGCTTCGCCGAGACCGGCTGGATGGACTCGGAGGAGTACGTCTTCCCGCGCGCCGACCCGGCCGCGGCGCGGGGCCGGGCCACCGCCTTCGTCACCGCCATGAAGGGCTGCGACAACGTCTGCGCCTTCTGCGTGGTGCCCCACACCCGCGGGCGCGAGGTCTCGCGCCCCCATCCCGAGGTGGTGGCCGAGTGCGCCGCCCTGGCGGAGGTGGGGGTGCGCGAGGTCACCCTCATCGGCCAGAACGTGAACTCGTACCGGGGCGGCTGCACCTTCGCCGAGCTGCTCCGCCGGGTGGCGGCGGTGCCGGGCGTGGCGCGGATCCGCTTCACCACCAGCCACCCGCACGACCTCTCCGACGCCCTGGTGGACGCCTTCCGGGACGAGCCCAAGGTGATGCCCCACTTCCACCTGCCGGTGCAGTCGGGCGCCGACCCGGTCCTCGCCCGCATGCGGCGCGACTACGACGTGGCCGGCTACCTGGAGCGGTTCGGGCGGCTGCGCGCGGCGCGCCCGGGCATCGCCATCACCACCGACTTCATCGTGGGCTTCCCCGGCGAGACCGAGGCCGACTTCGCCGCCT
>DATKAL010000293.1:0-13581 GCA_035498135.1 Anaeromyxobacter sp. | reverse complement strand
CCCAGTCCTGACCCACGGTGTAGTAGCCGTTCACCACCGACCCCCAGCTCGGCGCGATGAGGAAGAGGGTGAAGACGATCCCGAGCGTCTGGAGCCAGTCGGGCAGCGGCGTGTAGACGAGGTGGTGGGCGCCGGTCCAGAGGTAGGCGAAGACCAGCGACCAGAAGGCCACGATCGAGAGCCGGTGGCTGAAGATGGGCAGCCCGGTGGCCTTGGGGAGGAAGTAGTAGAACATCGCCAGGATGGGCGTGGTGAAGACGAAGCCCACCGCGTTGTGGCCGTACCACCACTGCACGTTGGCGGAGTTCACGCCGGCGAAGAGGTGGTAGCTCTTCCACAGGCCGGCCGGCATGGCGAGGTTGTTCACCAGGTAGAGGACCGCCACCGCCACCACGGTGGCGATGACGTACCAGAGCGACACGTACATCTGCTCCTCGTTCCGCTTGATGATCGTCCCGAAGACGTTCACCGCGAACATCACCCAGAGGACGACGATGGCGATGTCGAGGGGCCACTCCAGCTCGGCGTACTCGTTCGACTGCGTGTAGCCCATCATCAGGGTGATCGCCGCGGCGGCGATCCCCACGTTGAAGAGCCAGAGCTGGACGCGGGCCAGGCGGGGGAAGAGCAGCGGCCGCTTGCAGAGCCGCATCACGATGTAATAGCTGAGCCCGAAGATCGCCCCCACGCCGAGGCCGAAGGCGAGCCCGTTGGTGTGGACCGGGCGCAGGCGGCCGTAGGTGAGGTACGGCGGGAAGTTCGCGGCCGGGGCCCAGAGCTGCACGCTGATGAGGAGCCCGATGACGATGCCCACGACGCCCCAGAAGATCGCCGAGAGGATGAACCCCTGGACCGTCTGGTGGTCGTACCGATAGTCGTTCATTTGCGCGTTCCCTCCGGTGGTCCCGGAAATGATCGGGGCCAAGATAGCCGAGAGTGACCTTGATCAGGAGCGGCGGAGGGCCGCCGTTTCTTGATCTGTGTTCGATTCTTCGCGGGCGGGACCGGCGGAAGGGCGTCGGCGACGAGACGCGGTCCCGGAAGAGTGCGGTCAGCGTGCGTCATCGCGGCAAAGCGCCGCAGGCGGCGCTCCCCGCCGCGCGGCTCTGGAGCCGCGCGCGGGCTCCAGAGCCGGGACCATGGCCGGCCCGCGTGCCTCACCGCCTGCAGCCGCAGTTGGCCCGGATGATGTCCCGGATGTCCTCCTCGAAGGGGATGCCGACGGGGTTGTCGGCCATGATGTTGTCCTCCCAGCCCTCCCAGTTGATCGACTCCCCGTTGCCCGACCACGGGTCTCCCATCGTCCAGTACTTGTCGCCGAGCCCCATGAGGTGACCGGCCTCGTGGGCGACCGTCTGGCCGCCGAGCGGTCCGGTGAGCCCGTTGCCCCAGACGCCGATGTGGCCGCCCGTGACCTGGGCCTGCACGCTGCCCCCCCGCGGCACGAAGACCTGGTTCTGCCCGCCCCGGGTCACACGGGTGGTGACGTCGTACTTCCCGATGGGGCCGCTCCACTCCTTCTGGATCGCGTCCCGCCACGCCTTGGTCAGCTCCTTGCTCGCCCCCTTCCCCTTGAACTGGATCGGGATGGTGATGGCGACCTTGTTGCCCTTCACCGAGCAGCGGGCGTAAAGGCCGACCGGATCGACGAGGTCGAGGGGGTCGTTGCCCACGTACTCGTAGAGGTTCGTGCTCCCGCCCTGGAAGAGGAGCGGGTCCTTGGAGATCCAGCGCCCGGCCTCGGCGTCGTAGTCCCGGGCGCCGAACCGGGTGAGCCCCGTGTCGCGGTCGAGGAGCCCTCCCGCGAAGCCGAAGGGCTGGAACCCGGGGCTGGTGTCGGCGAGGACGCGGCCGAACTCGTCGTAGTCGAGCCGCTGGGCGACCGCCCCGGTGGTGGCGTCCACCACCAGGCGCACGCTCCCCAAGTGATCGGCGACGAGCCGGTAGAGGACCCCGCCCTTCTCCATGTACGCGGGGGTGGCCTCGGTGCCGACCCGGACGAACCGCGCCCGGACGGCACCCGTCCCCTCGAGCCAGGCGACCACGAAGGGGCCGGAGTAGAGGTAGCCCTCGGTGAGCACCCCGTCGACCTTCTTCCCCACCCGGCGCTCCAGGCCGTCGAGGAGGTAGTCGATCTGCCGGCCACCGGGGAGCGACGCCCCGAGGAGGTTTCCGAGCGCGTGGCGGTAGAGGGTGGTCCCGCCGGCGCCGGTCTTGCCCACGAGCCGCCCGAGCGCGTCGTTGGAATAGGTCGTGCCTCCGCTCGAGAGCAGCCGGTCCTGGTCGTCGTACGCGGCGGGTTCGTCCCCGGCCGCCGTGCTCCGGAGGATCCGGTTGCCGTTCGCGTCGTACGCGTACGCCGCGGCGAGTGCCCCGTCCACCGTCACCGTGGCCAGCCGGCCGGCCGCGTCGTAGCCGTACTCGTAGCGATGGCTCGCCCCCTGGACGGTCTCCGTCCGGGCGACGATCCGGCCGGTCAGGTCGCGCTCGAGGTCGTAGGCGTAGAGCGTGCCGCCACCCGCCAGCGCGCTGGCGGAGGCCACCTGGCCGTAGCCGTCGAGCGCCACGGAGGTGGTCACGGCCCCGAGCGTCGTGCCGGTCACCCAGCCGGTGGCGGCGTCGCGGGCGATGGTGAGCGCGCCGGCCTGCACCGGCAGGCCGTCCGGATCGTACGTGTACGCCGCGAGGGGCACGTCGTTCACGTCGACGCTGGCGACGCTGCGGTCGTTCGTGTAGGACCAGTCGACCCAGCCCGAGACCGGGCCGCTCCACCCCTCCCAGATCGCCATCGGCCCGTCGTAGTCGTACTCGGTGACGACGCCGCCCGGGGCGGTCACGGTGTCCACGCGCCCGGCGTCCTCGTAGAGGATGGTGGTCGTCCCCGCCGGCGTGGCCACCGAGGACCGGCGGCCGGCGGCGTCACGGCCGATGTCGACCGTCGTCCCGTCCGGCAGGAGGAGCTGGACCAGGCTCCCGTCCAGATCGTAGGCGAACCGGGTCGCACCCGCGCCGGCGACCGAGGGCGGCGTGTAGGCGAGGAGCTCGCCGCTCGGCCCGAGCGAGAGCACGTGCGCCGGCCGGGCCGGCGGCACCACCGCGACCAGGCGGCCGGCGGCGTCGTAGCGGTGCTCGACGGAGCGGTCCCCCGCCAGGACCTGGTCGAGGAGGCGCCCGGCGGGGTCGAACGTGTAGGAGGTGACCGCGAGATCGGGCCCGAGCAGCGTCGCGGCGTTCCCGTCGCCGTCGTAGGCGAGGGACCAGGTCCGCGCTCCCTGGACGACCGTCGCGAGCCGGCCCGCCCCGTCGTAGTAGAGGCGGGCGGGCAAGACCCCGGGGGCCCGCACCTCGGAGATCCTCCCGCGCCCGTCGAGGAGCGTCTCGGTGGTGCGCCCGGCCGCGGTCACGTCGGTGAGCGTGGCGGCGGTGGCGTCGTAGGTGCGGCTGGTGAGCTGCCCGTTCACCCAGGTCTGCTCGGTCATGGAGGTGAAGCTCAACGGGTCGCCCGGGGTGGCGAGCGTGGTCGACCGCTTGCGGTAGATGGCGAGCGCGTTGCCGTCCGGCGTCCGCTCCATGACCGAGGCGCGATAGGAGCTCCGCGAGCCGAACCGCGGATCGGGAGCGTCCCAGGACTCGAGCGTCGTCCCGTCGGGATACCCGACCCGGCGCTGGCTGGTCGGGTAGACCCACTGCTCGATGCTCGTGCCGTCGCGCGCCAGGTTGAGGTAGTGGCGCGTCGGCCCGAAGCGGTCGACGACGTGCCTCTCCATCCGCCCCAGGGCCGTGGTCAGGTCGACCTCGGTCGAGTTGATGCCCTCACGCGAGTAGGTGAGGAAGTCCGAGCGCGTGAGGGTGGTGACCGCGCCCGACGGGTTCTCATCCCGGATCAGCGCCCCCACCTGGTCGTAGGTGAACCGGTGGACGGCGGCGAGGGGATCCGTCAGGGTCGCGAGGAGGCCGCCGGGATGGTAGCCGAGCGTGGTGGCCTCGCCGGCCGGGTTCACCACCGAGGCCAGCCAGCCGTCGGCGTCCACGGTCAGTGAAGTGCGCTGGCCGAGCGGCGCGACGATCGCGGTCGGGTTCCCCGAGGCATCCCGCTCGATCGCGGTGACGTTCCCGTCCCCATCGGTCACGGCGACGAGGCGCCCGGCCTCGTCGTAGCCGAACTGGTACTGGAGCGCGAAGGTGAGCGCGTCCACGGTCGTCAGGTGCCGGCCGCGGCCGTCGAAGGAGAACAGCTCGGTCGCGTCCGAGGACGGGATCAGGGCCTGGGACCCGAACCCCGGGAAGCCGGCGGCCAGGGTGACCACGCGGCTCGCCTGGTACTCCGCCACGAGCAGCGCGCCGGAGGGCCCGGCGGCGACGGCGATGGGGGCGCCGAGCGGAGTCCCCTCGGGTGGCCCACCGACCTCGCCGCTGGCGCAGAGCCCGCCGGACATCGCCCCGGTCCCCGCCGCCGTCCGGATCGAGCCGTCGGGCCCGACCGCCCGCACCTTGCAGGCCGCGCCGTCCGCGACGTAGACGGTGCCGTCGAGGGCAACCGCGACGTCGGACGGATCCTGGAGCTGGGCCGCGGTGGCGGGGCCCCCGTCGCCCGTGTCACCGGGCACGCCGGTGCCGGCGAAGCGCTCCACCCGGCCGTCGGTCCGGATCCGGTAGACGGCGCTGGCCTGCTCCGTCGCCAGGTAGACGCTGCCGTCGCCGCCCACGGCGACCTTGGAGTAGTTGGACGCGCAGAACCTGGCGTCCCGCGCGAACCCGCCCTCCCCGGTGAAGGCGTCGGGGCAGGTGCCGTCGCCGGCGATGGTGTAGACCATGCCGGCCGGGTCGATCTTCCGGAGGCGGTTCCCCCCGAGCACGTAGACGCTCCCGTCCGGCCCGACCGCGACCGAGGTCAGCCCGTCGAGGTCGGCCTCCAGGGCGGGGACGCCGTCCGCGAGGCTGCTCCCTCCGCCGGCGAAGGTGGAGATGAAGGCCTGGCGATCGACCTTCCGGATCCGGGCGTTCTGCGCGTCGGCGATGAGGTACTTCCCGTCCGGCGCCACCGCCACGTCGACGGCGAGGAAGCAGGCGTCGTCGACGAAGCCACCGTCGCCGATGGAGGCGCCCGTGCAGGCGGACATCGAGCCGGGCCCGCCGGCCACGCCCTCGATCGAGCCGGCGCGGCTGACGCGGAAGCCCGACCCGTCCTCGAGGACCACGTAGTACCGGCCGTCGGGGGTGACCGCCAGCCGGACGGGGCTCTGGGCCAGGGTGTCCCTCGCCAGCCCCCCTGCGACGGGGGGCATGTTCCCTCCGCCCGCGGCGACCTGGATCACCCTCCCGCCACCGCCCATGAGCTGCGCGGCGAAGGTCGGCCCATCACCGCGGTACAGCGTCCCCGACTTCGGGTCGTAGGCGTGGTGGACGTCGAGGCTCCAGCCCCCCAGGCTCTGGAAGGGCGCCTGCAGGGACGACACCTCCACCCGCCAGGTCGAGGACTGGTCCGCGGACCACCGCAGGGAGCCCACGGGCAACCCCCGCCAGATGCAGGTCGCCGTGCCGAACCCCGTGTCCTGCCACACGGCGCAGTACTCGCCCGTGTAGTGATAGTTCACCATCACCACGGCCGTGGCCGAGCCCTGGGCCAGCCGCCCGTAGGCGTCCTTCCCGTCCCAGGTGAAGACCACGGTCTGGTTCGGCGCGGTGAACGGTCCGAAGCCGTGGCTCTGGCCGGCGACGGAGATCCACACGGTCCCGTAGCCGTCCGTGAGGCCCCGCGCGTCGGTGACGGTGACGCGGACCGTCCTCCCGCTGGCGTTCCCGGCCACGCGGTCGCTCCGGTAGTGGAGCGAGAAGGGCGTCCCGACCACCGGCAGGTCCTCCTCCAGGGCCTGGTTCTGGCAGTCGACGAACGAGCCCGACGCCCCGCAGATCTCCGGGTCCGGGCACCCCGGGGGCGGGGGCGGGACCTCCACCGGCGGGCAGTCGTCGCAGGTCACGGGCCAGTTGAAGTCCCAGGGCGAGAGGTGGGTGATCGGGGTCCGCCAGAGGGTCTGGCCCGCCTGGTAGAGCGCCGCCACCTGGGTTCGCTCGGCGTCGGTGAACCCGAGCGCGGCGAGCGCCGCCGGGTCGTCCGCGGCGCCGTCGCCGTCCGCGTCGATCCCGGCCGACCCCCCGGAGGTCGACACCACCTGCACGACCCGCCCGCTGGGCGAGGGGACCCAGACCCCGCGGCCGAGGTCGTAGCTCCCGGAGGGCACCCGGCTGCCGACCGGGAAGCCGAGGAAGTTCTCGAGGTACACGTAGACCGGCTGGCTGAACTGGACGCCGGTCGCCCCGGCCGAGATGGCCTCGTCGACGCTCACCTCGACCGCATAGGTGTAGCCGGTGGTCGGCGGCAGCCCGGCGGGCATCGCCGCCGGGCCGTCCGGGCCGACGGTGTACTCGGTGGCGCGGACGTGCAGGGCCGGGAGCGCCTCGCTCGAGCCGTCCGGGAGGGTCATCCCCGCGAACGTGCCGGGGGGCACGATCACGGTCGCCGTCCGCGTCCCGGACGCGTCGGTGCTGGGGCTCCCGCGCGCCACCTGCGCCGCCGCCGCGCCGGTCTGCACCACGCTCACCCGCGGGTCGAGCGGCAGGAGCACGACGTCGGGCGCCCAGGCGAAGTCCTTCCAGGGCGCGACCACCTGGCGCTGGGCGGGCAGGTAGCCGGCCAGGCGGTACTCCACCATGACCGGCCCGCCCCCGTTCACCGCCAGGTCGAAGACCCCGTCCGCCCGGGTCAGGGTGCTGCCGAGCTCCGGGTGGTCGAGCTGCGCGATCGTCACCCCGGGGAGCGGGCTCCCGGAGGCGTCCCGCACCTTCCCGCGGAGCACGGCCACGCGCTCCTCGTCGAGGCTGCCGGGCACGACCCCGGTCTGGATCGGCGTCGGTCCGGCCCAGAGGAAGGAGACCGCGTCGGCGAAGGACGTCGCCACGGTCCGGTCGAGCGGAGGCGCCACCGCCGCGGGATCCGGCGGGAGGGCGGCGCCTCGCTCCGTCACCGCGCTCACGGCGTCCGAGTATCCCGAGGTGCCGTAGGCGTAGACCGCCCGGATCCGGTACCAGTAGGGCGTCGCCGGGAGGAGCCCGGCGTCCAGGTACGAGACCGCGCCCCCCGTGACCGCGGTGAGGAACGCGAACCCATCGGTCCCGGAGGTCGCGCTCCGCTCGATCTCGTAGGACGTCGCGTCGGCCGCGCCCGGGACCCAGGAGAGCTCGATCGAGGTCGGCCCCTGGGCCAGGGCGGAGAGACCGACCGGGCGGGCGGGCCCCAGGGTCGTCGCCGCCGCCGGATCCGAGTAGGCCGACAGGCCGTACGGGTAGACCGCCCGGACCCGGTACCAGTACTGCGTCCCCGCGGCCAGCCCCGCGTCCAGGTAGGTGGTGACCGTTCCGGAGACGGCGGTGATCTCGGCGAAGCCATCGACGGCCGAGGTGGCGCTCCGCTCGACGCGGAACCCGGTCTGGTCCGCCGCCCCCGCCGTCCACGAGAGCTGGATCGAGGTCGGCCCCTGGGTCACGGCGAAGAGGCCCGCCGGCCGGGCCGGCTCCGAGGTCGTGGCCGTGTCGACGTTGGAGTAGGGCGAGTCCCCGAAGGCGTTCGTGGCCCGGACCCGGTACCAGTACTGCGTGGCGGGCGACAGGGCCGTGTCCGTGAAGGTCGTGGCGGCGCCGGAGGCGGTGGCGACCTCCGCGAAGCCGGCGGTGGCCGAGGTGCCGCTCCGCTCGACGCGGAACCCGGTCTGGCCCGCTCCCCCCGCCGTCCACGAGAGCTCGATCGAGGTCGGCCCGTCCGCCACGGCGTACAGGTTCAGGGGCGCGCCCGGCGGAGCGCCCGTGGTCGTCGCCGACGCCACTCCGGAGTAGGCCGACTTCCCGGCGGCATTCGAGGCCCGCACGCGGTACCAGTAGGTCGCGCCGGGGAGGAGGCCGGTGTCGGTCCAGCTCGTGGTGTCGGCCGCGACCCTCGCGACCTCGACGAAGTCGGCGGTCCCGGAGGTCGCGCTGCGCTCGATCCGGAAGGCCGTCTCGTCGCTCGACTGGTCGGTCCAGGTCAGGGCGATGGAGGTCGCCGAGACCGCCTGCGCGATCAGCCCGGAGGGCGCCTCCGGCGGAGTCCCGTCGCCCTTCTTCCCCCCACCACCGCATCCGACCTGCACGAGCGCGGCGACCATCGCGAGCACGAGAGCGCGCTTCATGGCTTCCCCCCACCGGGCCGCTGGCCCGGAGTCGACTTCGCTGACGGTGAGCAGGAGGGGACGGGCCGGCGTGAGCGCCGGTACGCGTGGCCTGCGGCGTGCGCCGGGCCAGACGCCACTGTGCCCCCCTATCCGCGGGCAGCGTGGGCGCGCCCGATCGCCGGCACAAGGGACAGGCTGTCACGACCCGCTGCGTGTCTCGCGATCGGCCTCGGCACGCGGGGCGGGCCCCGCGGGGTCGACCCCGACGACGGATCGGCTCAGTCCCGCGCCGCCCGGACGTCGATGCGGTTGTCGTAGAACGTCGAGCCGCCGGCCTGGTCCGTGAGCCGCTGCGAGGTGAGGGCGTTCACGTTCCGCGATCCGGGGACGTGGGCGAGCCAGAAGACCCCCGCCGCCACCGCCACGCCGGGCGGGACGCCCTCCCGGACGCGGAGGAGGAAGGTGGCGGTCCCGCCGGCGTTCCAGGCCTCCACCCGCTGCCCGTCGGCGAGCCCCCGCGTCCGCGCCTCGTCCGGCCCGAGCTGGAGGATCATCCCCCCCGCCTTCTCGCGCAGCTCGGGGCGCTCCTGGAAGCTGGAGTTGAGGGTGTAGAGGGCGGGGGCGGTGACCAGCCGGAGCGGCAGCGGGTCGGCGTCGGCGTGGGCGGGAAGCCAGCGCGGGAGCGGCTCGTCCAGGGCGTCGTTCCGGAGCAGGATCTTCCCGCCCGGGTTGCCCCAGCGGGGCCCCGCGGGCGGGCTCAGCTCGATCGGCTTCCCCTCCGCCAGCCGGGCCCGATCCACCCCCGCCCACCAGCCGGCCCGCTTCGCCGCCGCGCGCTCGAGGAGGGCGTCGGCCACCTCGTCCGCGGTCATCCGGAAGAGCGGCTCCTCGAAGCCCATCGCCGCGGCCAGGGCCCGGAACACCTCCCAGTTCGGCCGGGCCTCGCCGACGGGCGGAACCACCGCCCGCACGCGCTGCACGACGTACTGGCCGTAGGAGCGGTAGACATCCACGTGCTCGAGCGAGGTGGTGGCGGGGAGGACCACGTCGGCGTGGCGGGCGGTGTCGGTGAGGAAGCGCTCGTGCACCACGAGGAAGAGGTCCTCGCGCGAGAGCCCCCGGAGGACCGCGTTCTGGTCGGGCGCGACCGCGGCCGGGTTCGAGCACCAGACGTACATCGCCTTCACCGGCGGGTCGGCCAGCTCGTTCAGCGCCCAGCCGAGCCGGTTCATGTTGACGAGCCGGGCGGGCCTCCGCTGGAGGTCCTCGCGGGTGAGGACCGAGAGGTCGAAGGCCTGGGAGGAGCCGGTGGAGTGGAAGAACCCCCCGCCCCTCCGCCCGTAGGCACCCAGGGCCGCCGCCAGCGCCGCGACGCTGCGCACCGTCATGGCGCCGTTGCCGTAGCGCGAGGGGCCGCCCCCGATCCGGAGGAACGGGGCCCGGGCGCGGGCCAGGGTCCGGGCCAGGTCCTCGATCTCGCCGGCGGGGACGCCGCAGAGCCGGCTCGCCCACTCGGGCGGATTCTCCGCCAGCACCCGCGCCCTCCACTCCGGCCAGCCCTCGGTCTCCGCGGCGAGGAAGGCCTCGTCGGCGAGCCCGTCGCGGGCGAGCACGTGGACGATCCCGAGCGCCAGGGCGGTGTCGGCGCCCGGCCGGACCAGCACCACCCGGTCGGCCACCGGGGCGGTGTCGGTCGGGTAGGTCTCGATCAGGATCACCCGCGCCCCGCGCCGCCGGGCCTCCTTCACCCGGGCGACGAAGTGGATGTTGGTGGCGACCGCGTTGATCCCCCAGAGCACGACCAGGTCGGAGTCGAGGACGGTGTCGGGGTGGGGCCCCGGCGTCCGCCCCATCACCGCCTGCCAGCCGGCGTCCTGCGCCGGGGTGCAGATGGTCCGGTCGAGCCGCGAGGCCCCGAGCCGGTGGAAGAAGGCGTGCCCGGCGTTCCGCTGCACGAGCCCCATCGAGCCGGCGTAGGAGTAGGGGAGGATCGCCTCCGCCCCGTCCCGGGCGGCGATCTCGCGGAAGCGGCCGGCCACGAGGGCGATCGCCTCCTCCCAGCTCGCCCGGCGGAACTGGCCCGCGCCCTTCGGCCCGGTCCGCACGAGCGGGTGGGTGAGCCGGTCGGGCGAGTGGACGGTCCGGTCGTACCCGTTCATCTTCGGGCAGAGGGTGCCCTGCGAGTAGGGGTGCTCGGGATCGCCGCGGACGCGGACGGCGCGGCCGCCCTCCACGTCCACCACCAGCCCGCAGGCGTCGGGGCAGTCGAACGGGCAGACGGAGCGGAGCGGAGCCATCGCCGGGAGGATAGCCGGGACCCGGGCCCGGCGCGACCCGACCCCCGCCGGGGAAGGCGGGCGTTGACCGGGCCCGGACCCCGTGGTTCCCATGGAGCCCCCGATGCGCGCCCTCGTCACCGGCGCGGCCGGCTTCCTCGGGCTGGCCCTGGTCCGCGCGCTCCGCGCCCGCGGCGACGCCGTCCGGGCCCTGGTCCGCCGGCCCTCCCCGGCCCTGGAGGCGCTCGGGGCGGAGGTGCTGGCCGGCGATGCCACCGATCCGGCCGCGCTCCGGAAGGCCGTCCGCGGCCAGGAGGTGGTCTTCCACCTCGCCGGGGTCCGCCGCTCCACCGATCCGGCCGAGTTCCTCAGGGTGAACGCGGGCTCGACCCGGCTCGCCCTCGAGGCCTGCCTGGCCGAGGCGCCCGGGCTCTCCCGCTTCGTCCTCGCCGGCTCGATCGCCGCCGCCGGCCCCTCGCGCACCCCGCGCCTCGAGGACGGGCCGCTCCAGCCGGTGGAGCCGTACGGCACCTCGAAGGCCGAGGCGGAGCGGATCGCCTTCTCCTTCGCCGATCGCCTGCCGGTGACGGTGGCGCGGCCGCCCCGGATCGTCGGGGCGGGGGACCGGGAGAACCTCCTCTTCTTCCGGATCGCCCGGGCCGGCCTGGTGCTCGACTTCGGGGACCGCCCCCTGTCCTGGATCGACGTGGACGACTGCGTCCGCGGGCTGCTCCTCCTCGCCGAGCGGCCCGAGGCTCGCGGCCAGGCCTTCTTCCTCGCCTCCGGGGAGCGGACCAGCGCGCCGGGGCTCATGGCCGAGGCGGCCCGGGCCCTGGGGGTCCGGGCCCGCCGGTTCCCGATCCCGGCCTGGCTCCTCCGGGCCGCCGCCCGCGCCGCGGACGGCGTGACCGACCTCACCGGGCGGCGCCTCCCGCTCAACCGGAAGCTCGCGGCCCAGGTGCTGGCCCCGGGCTGGGTCTGCGATCCCGCCAAGGCGCGACGCCAGCTGGGGTTCACCGCCGCGACACCGTTGGAGGAGTCGGTACGCCGCGCCGCGGCGTGGTACCGGGCGGAGGGGCTGCTCTAGCCCCCCGAAGAGGTGCGCTTGGCCCTTGCCAACCAGTGCATGCCGGTCTAGTCGGATGGGCATGCCGAACCCCGGCCGGGCCGCGTTCTTCGACGTGGACGGGACGCTGGTGGGCACGAACATCGTGCACGCCTTCGCCTTCTACGCGATGAACCAGGGGTCGATCCTGGGCTCCGCCTGGCACACCGCCAGGACGGTGCTCTCGGTGCCGCTCTTCCTCGCCACCGACCGCTTCGACCGCAAGACCTTCAACGAGCTCTTCTACGCCTACTACAAGGGGCAGAGCGAGGACCGGCTCGAGACCCTCTCCGAGGAGCTCTTCGAGGACGTGCTCCGCCCGGCCGTCCACCCGGGGTCCGCGGCGCTGGTGGAGGGGGCGCGCCGGGCCGGCTGCCGGATCGTCTTCGTGACCGGCGCCCTCGACTTCACCGTCCGCCGCCTGGCGGAGCACCTCGGGGCGGACGACCTGCTCGCCAACCGGATGCGGTTCGTGCAGGGCGTGGCCACCGGGCGGGTGGTCCCGCCCATCATCGAGGGGGCGCACAAGGCGCTGGTGATCCGGGACTGGTGCGTCCGGAACGGCGTCGCCCTGGAGCGGAGCTTCGCCTACTCCGACTCCTTCTCCGACTACCCCATGCTCGCCGTCGTCGGCCACCCGGCGGCGGTGAACCCGGACTCCCGGCTCGCCCGCGTCGCGCGCGCCTACGAGTGGCCCATCCTGAACACGGCCAGGACCTGACCTCCATGCGCCAGCCCCCGCGGAGCCTCTCGCGCTTCTACGAGACCACCGAGCAGATCGTCACCATCGAGCGCGACTCCCCGCCCCGGGTCCTCTTCTCCGGCGAGGACCTGCTGGTGGAGGACCTGCCGGTGGGGACCCGGGTGATCTACCCGCGGCCGCCGGTGGAGGGGCTCCCCAACGTCAAGGCGGCCATCCGCCAGGCCATCCACCGGCCCGAGGGCTGCGAGCCGCTCCACGCCATGCTCCGGCCGGGCATGAAGGTGACCATCGCCCTGGACGACATCTCCCTCCCCCTCCCGCCCATGCGCACCCCGGACGTGCGCCAGCAGGTGCTCGAGGTGATCCTCCCCCTGCTCGCCGAGTCGGGCGTGGACGACGTCCAGCTGGTGATCGCGGTGGCGCTCCACCGCCACATGACCCCGGCCGAGATGAAGCGGATGGTGGGGCCGAAGATCTTCGAGGCCTTCTACCCGGATCGCTACGTGAACCACGACGCCGAGGATCCGGCCGGCCTGGTGGTGCTGGGGGAGACCGCGCACGGCGAGAAGGTGGTGGTGAACCGGCGCGCCGCCGAGTCGGACCTGCTCGTCTACGTGAACCTGAACCTCGTCCCCATGGACGGCGGCCACAAGTCGGTCTCCACCGGGCTCACCAACTACGAGGGGGTGAAGGCGAACCACACCCCCCACCACATCCGCCAGAGCCACTCGTACATGGACCCGGAGCGCTCCGAGCTCCACCGCTCGGTCGACCGGATCGGGCGGCTCATCGACGCGGAGCTGAACGTCTTCCACATCGAGACCACCATCAACAACCGGATGTTCGACGGCCCCCTCGACTTCCTCATGAAGCGGGAGGAGGAGTTCCGGGAGTCCGACCGGCTCAAGCTCGCCGGGATGCGGGCGGCCCTCCAGGGCCTCCCTCCGGCGGCCAAGCGGCGCATGTTCCACGCCGTCCCCGCCGCCTACGAGGTGATCGCGGTCCACGCCGGCCGCACCGAGCCCACCCACGCCAAGATCCTCGAGGCGAGCTGGTCCCAGTACGCGGTGGACGTGGACTTCCAGGCGGACGTCCTCGTCTACGGGATCCCGTACATCTCCCCGTACAACGTGAACTCGATCCTCAACCCGCTCCTGGTGCAGGTGATGGCCCAGGGGTACTTCTTCAACTTCTACCGGGGCAAGCCGCTGGTGAAGCCGGGCGGGACGCTGATCGTCACCCACCCCTGCTCGGACGCGTTCGACCCAGTCCACCACCCGTCCTACATCGAGTTCT